>JAIEPY010000053.1 GCA_019748155.1 Burkholderiales bacterium
GGATTTTTTTAAAATCACCATTTCTTCAGTGGGCTGTCACGCCCCATCAAGTGACATTTCTATTTCGGGTTAACAATATAAGTTAATGCAAATCAATTTAAAACAATTGCAATATGCTACTAAACTATTACGACTATTTATGATAGCATCACTTCCCGCGCATAAACATGCCATCTAAATCATACATAGTTAGTTTAAACCAGGTTGGGCGTCCATGATTGCAGTAGTTAGAGCGCTCAGTTTGCTCCATTTCGCGAAGCAGTGCATCCATCTCCGCAATCGACAATTGGTGATTAGCACGAACTGCACAATGACATGCCATTGTTGATAAAATTTCTTCCTGATGCTGCAGTATCACATTACTACTACCAAAATTAGCTAAATCCTGCAAGACATCGCGCACCAGCTGTTCAGTTTGTTCACCATCAAGTAATAACGGTATAGCGCGAATTGCTAGCTGCTGTTCACCAATCACATCCAATTCAAAACCGAGTAAACTAAGCTCATCACGATGCTTATGTAACGCTTCAATTAAAATCGGATTAACATTCAAAGCCAATGGCATCAAAAGTTGCTGTGCAGCAATCGCATTAGTTCCTAATTGTCGTTTTAGCTTCTCTAAAATAATTCGCTCATGAGCAGCGTGCATATCAACTACGATCATACCATCACGGGTTTGTGACAGGATATAAACCCCTTGTAATTGAGCAATCGCATGCCCAAGCGGTGGGAAGGTTGCATTATTGGCAACACCACTTAATTCATCACCATCCTCAACAAATAAATCACTGCTAGAAGTTTTATTCATTCCACCAAGTGAACTACCGAGCCACTCACGAACCAGATCTGGATTATTTTCTAACGGACGTTGGTAAGGTTGTGAGTTTTTATAACTTTGCGCTGAAGATTGGTAATCATTTCCCTGCCAGTTGCTAACTTGCTTATCATAAGTAGAACCATTACCAGCAGGATAAGGCGTTGGAGTATAGTTATCAGAATCATGATTGCGACCAGTAAAGCTATCCTCGGTAAGCGTTGAACTTAGCGTTAACGCCAGTGCTTTTTTTAATGAGCGGCTAATAAAGCTGTGGATCGCGCCAGAATCTTTAAAGCGTACCTCACTTTTGCTTGGGTGAACATTGACATCAATATCTGCCGGATTGATTGTTAAAAATAACACATAATTGGGGCTATGCTCATGATGTAAAACACCACTAAACCCCTGCTTAACTGCACTTTGAATAACTTTATCTCTGACATAACGCCCATTGACAAAAAATATCTGCAGGTTCTTGTTTTGCTCTAAATAAGCAGGATGATAAACATAACCAGATAAAGTCAAATCTTCACCAGCTATTTCGGCAATCGTGAAATATTTCTTTCCATAACTACTGCCATAAAGATCAACCGTACGCCCGATTAAATCACTACTGCTTAAATTATAGATTTCTTTATCATTATGACTTAATTTAAAAGTGATCTCCGGATGGGAAAGACTTAAACGATCAAAAACAGTTTTACAATGTTGGTACTCAGTAGTTTCACTTTTGAGAAATTTTTTACGTGCCGGAATGTTATGGTATAGATCTTTAACTTCAACTATGGTACCATAATTTAAGGCTGCAGGCTTAACCGCCTGTATATCACCAAAAACATTACTGATTTGATAACCTGTGCTCCCCGCTTCGCGACTGGAGAGATTAAACCATGAAACGGAAGCAATTGAAGCCAGACCTTCACCACGAAAGCCTAGCGTTTGAATTGCATACAGATCATCTTCACTATTTAGTTTGCTGGTTGCGTGGCGTTCAATTGCCAGAGTGAGATCGTCAGCCGCAATACCACTTCCGTTATCCGTGACTTTAATTAACTTAATTCCACCTTGCTCCAGCTCTACGCTAATCGTAGTCGCCCCAGCATCAATACTATTTTCTAAAATCTCTTTTAATGCTGAGGCAGGACGCTCTACCACTTCCCCGGCACATATCCGATTGACTAAATTATCTTCAAGCTTATGAATCCGTTGCGTCATTATCTATTTACCTGTTTTAAATTTTGCATCCCAAATCATTTTTAGTGCTGGGAGCACTGAAATAACCATAACCGCCATAATAATCAATGACATATGTTGTTTAATTAGCGGAATATTACCAAATAAAAACCCACCACACAAGAATATAATTACCCACAGTAACGAAGCAATCAAACTATAACTTACAAATTTACGATAAGTCATATGCCCCAAGCCTGCCACAAATGGTGCAAAGGTACGCACTAGTGGAATAAAGCGCGCAATGATAATTGCTTTAGAACCGTGCTTTTCATAAAACTCATGAGTTTTAGCCAAAATATCACGACGAAATATTTTTGAATTAGGATTAGAGAATAATTTATCGCCAACGAATTTACCAAAGATAAAGTTGGTATTATCCCCTAAAAAAGCTGCCAAAATTAATATTACAATCAAAACTCCAATATGCAATTGCCCAGCTCCGGCAAACGCACCAGCAACAAATAGCAGGGAATCACCCGGTAAAAATGGCGTAACAACTAAACCTGTCTCACAAAAAATCACCAGAAAAAATAATATGTAAAAATAGCTATGGTAGTTCTCTAAGACTACGCCAATATATTTATCCAAATGAAGAATAATATTAATTATATCCATCATAATAAACGCCTTTTGCTAAAAATGTAGGGCGTAAAAACGCCCTATTCTAAATTCTGTGTTAATACAAACAATTCCAAAGTATTAAACAACAGCTTCTTCCTTGCGCTTAGGTTGTTTTACCAGATTTTCACGCGAAACACCAAGCCACATAACAATTGGCGATGCAACTAATACTGATGAGTAGATACCAAATAATATCCCAATAGTTAGAGCCAACGCAAAATAATGCAAGCTAGGACCACCAAAGAATAACATTGACAATACCATCATTTCAGTACAGCCATGGGTAATAATCGTCCGACTCATAGTCGCTGTAATCGCATTATTAATAATTTGCGCCACAGTTCCACCACGAATAGTACGGAAATTCTCACGTATCCGGTCAAAAACAACCACCGACTCATTAACTGAATAACCAAGTACCGCTAAAATTGCAGCCAAGACAGTAAGCGAAAACTCCCATTGAAACGCAGCAAAGCATCCCAAAATAATTACCACATCATGCATATTAGCCAAGATCGCCGCTACTGCAAAACGCCATTCAAAGCGCAGCGCCAAATAAATCATAATTCCGATACACACAAAAGCAATAGCCATCAATCCATTGTTAACTAGATCACGGCCAACTTGTGGACCGATATATTCCACACTTTTGATTTGAACATCTGGTGAGCCAACTTTTAAAGTATTAAAGACACTGTTTGATAATGTAGCAGAATTAGCATTTTGTTTATTTGGCAAACGTAGCATTACATTTTTAGCACTACCATAAACTTGCACACTTGCCTGATCCAACCCCATCTTATCTAGTTCACCACGGATTTGGTCTACATTTGCCGCCTGTGAGTATTGAACTTCCATCAGCGTACCACCAGTGAATTCAACCGATAAATTTAAGCCACGACTGAACAGAAAAAAGACTGCTAAAATAAACGTTAATAGTGAAATGGAAGTAGTTAACCTTCCATAACTCATAAACGGTATATCTTTTTTGATTTTAAAAAATTCCATCTTAATATTCCTCTTCGTGACTTAAATATATAATTTTTTGATACGACGGTTTGCATATAAGAAACCGGCAATGCCACGAGAAACTAGTACAGCACTAAACATCGAGGTTAAAATCCCCAAGCAATGCACGACAGCAAAGCCTTTAACCGGACCTGAACCAAAAGCCAATAACGCCAAACCAGCAATCAAGGTAGTAACGTTAGAATCCAGAATTGTTGCCCAAGCATGCCCATAACCAGCTTCAATCGCAGCATGTGGTTTTAAGCCAGCCCGTAGCTCTTCACGAATCCGTTCGTTAATTAAGACATTGGAGTCAATCGCCATACCCAGAGCTAAAGCAATCGCTGCAATCCCCGGCAAGGTAAGAGTTGCTTGTAACATTGATAACACCGCAATCAACAACAACAAATTCACACCTAGTGAAACTACGGATACCACTCCAAATGCCAAATAATAAACGCACATAAAGATTGATATTGCCAAGAATCCCCATAACACTGAATGGAAACCTTTATCAATATTTTCCTGACCTAAAGATGGTCCAACTGTACGCTCTTCAATAATATTCATCGGCGCAGCTAATGATCCTGAGCGCAACAACAAGGCAACATCGTTAGCGTCCTGAACACTCATTGCTCCAGAAATCTGCACTTGCCCACCACCTATTGCAGCACGAATAACTGGTGCTGTAACTACTTGACTCTTACCATGATCAACTAAGACCATCGCCATCCGTTTACCGATATTATTGGTAGTTACTTGTTTGAAAATCGAAGCACCTACACTATCTAAGCCGATATTAACTGAAGGTGAGCCATTTTCATCAAATCCTGGTTGCGCATCATTGATATTATCGCCAGTTAACTCAACATCATTTTTAATCAAGATTTTAGTATTACTGCCATCCGCATTAACTTCATCAAGCAGTTGCTCACCAAATGGAAGATTACCATTTAATGCTTGATTAAGTGCATTTCGATCATCATCAACCATTCGTACCTCTAAGCTAGCGGTACGTCCAAGAATATCTTTGGCACGTGCAGTATCCTGAACACCTGGTAATTCAACCACAATCCGATCAGGACCCTGCTGCTGAATAATTGGCTCCGCAACGCCTAGCTCATTTACGCGATTATGTAAAGTTAAAATATTTTGTTTAACTGCAGCTTCTTTGATTACTTGAATCTCATCGGCAGAAACTGTTATTTTTACGTTATTACCATCAAGACTTGCCTGAAGTTTCGGTAAATCCTTTTTCAGCTGATTAACAACCTGACCTGCCGTTGCTTCATCACGTAACTGAATTAAAACAGAGCCATTAACTACTGCTACTGAACCATAACGAATTTGGTTATTACTTAAATCACGACGTACTTCACCAACATATTTATCCAAAGTCTTTTTAACCGCGGCATCCATGTCAACTTCAAGCAGGAAGTGCACACCGCCACGCAAATCAAGCCCCAAGAACATTGGGTTAGCATTAATCGAGCTCATCCAGCTTGGAGAAGCAGGAATTAAATTTAGCGCAACAATATAGTTATCACCCAAAGCTTGCTGAATTGTATCGCGAGCTTTCAACTGAGTATCGGTTGTGGAAAATTTAAATTTCAGCGTTTTACCATCAAATACCTCCCCAATCGATTGAATATTATCGGCTTTGAGACTGGCATTAACTTGTGCAATAGTATCAGCTCCAACTACAATCGCAGAGCGACTACCGGAAATCTGCACCGCAGGTACTTCACCATAAAAATTAGGCAAAGTATATAAAAAACCTGCCACTACTGCACATAAAATAATGAAATATTTCCACAACGGAAATTTACTCATTTGAATCACCCATAAAACACAGAATTAATATTATTATTTACTCGCTGCAGATACCGCATTGCTATCAATTTTACCAGCAATAGCGCTACGTTGAAATTTAACAACTACACCATCAGCAATACGTAATTTAATGAATTTATCATCTAAATCAGTAATCGTACCAAGCATTCCACCATTAGTCACAACTTCAGAACCCTTTTCAAGAGCAGATAACATTTGATTATGTAATTTCATTTTTTTCTGTTGCGGGCGAATTAGTAACAACCAAAATAAAGCAAAGATTACTACCATAGGCAAAAATGACATAACACTACTCATTGGACCGCTACTTGCTGCAGCTGCAGCACCATCAGCAAACGCACTAGGAATTAAAGACATAGAGAACCTTTCTTAAATATTGACTTAACAAACCGCTATTATAATATAAAACCAACTCAAAGATGCTGCTATCAGGCTTTAGAGTAGTAAAAAAGCAGTTGAGTACGATACTTCAACTGCTTTTTTATTCATAAACAATATCACTAATTTAATCGTGATTATGCTTTTTTTCCCACTTGTCAACAAAAAGCGCTGACATGGTATTAGCAAAGGCATTGGTTGCGCTGCGCCCCATATCCATAAAACTATCGATTGGTAATAAAATCAAAACACCAACCTCTGGATAGCCAAATGCAGTTAGAGTAGCAGCAACTACAACTAAAGAAACCCGTGGTACTCCAGCAATACCTTTGGAAGTCAACATTAACATAAACAACATTAATATTTCGGTAGATAAACTAATATGATAACCATATAACTGGATAATGAAAATCGTTGCAAAGGTACAATTTAACATTGAAGCCTCAAGGTTAAATGAATAACCCATTGGGATTACAAATCCACTTACTTTTTTAGAAACTCCAAAACGCTCTAAATTAGCTAAAATCCCAGGCAAGGCAACCTCTGATGATGAAGCCGCAAATGAAGTGCTATACAATGGCAACATAGATTTAATAACAGCAAAAAGCGGTTTCCCTATTACAATAAAACCAATTGTAAGTAGCACCATCCAAATTATTGCTAAACCTAAATAAAACTCTAAGGCATAAACTAAATATAAAGATAAAACACTAACACCACTCCCCATAACCAACTTGGTGATTGCAGAAAAAACGGCAATTGGGGCTACGTACATAATATAGCCTATTATCTTGAACATTAATTGCGATATCATATCAAAAAATTCGAAGACAGGAGCAACAGACTCACCGATTGATACGCCAGCTACGCCAATAAATATTGCTAAAACGATCACTTGTAGAATATGATTCTCAACAAAACCTTGCAGCGCTGAAGTTGGAATTACTGATTCAACGAATGATTTTAATGTTGCCCCACAAGTTGTACAAACAGAATTGCCGGCAGCTGAAAGTTCTGCAGTTGATGAGGTTAGTAGCACATCATGCAAAGCTTTACCAGGTTGAAAAAATTCTACCAAAAACATCCCTAGCGCTAAAGAGAAGAATCCACCAACAACAAATATAAACATTGACTTAAGAAATAAACGTCCGAGAACCTTGCTATCATTCATCTTGGCAATACCAGTCACCAAGGTAGTAAACACCAGCGGAGCAATAATCATTTTAATCAAGCGTAAAAATGCAGATGATACTAGATCAAGATAGCCAGAGATTGATTTAATTTCTGCCGGATTAGCAATCCCGACATGGGCAAAGTGCCCAACAATCACCCCCAGAACCAGTGCAGCAAAGATGTAGAAACTCAAACGCGATTTTTTTGCTTTTACCATTAACTATACTCTCCTATTAAATTTTTGTTTGATACAATGATACAAACCTATAATTATGATAGTTTTTTACCATAAAGAAAATCTACATTTAATTGTAACCCCCAATTGTATATATCTTCAACTAAAAATAAGTAACTATTTTTAATGCACCGCACCATAAACTAACACTGTAAATTCAGTAAAATGCTAATATATTACTGTTTAAATCTAACAACTAGCAACGAAATTAGCTAAAATAACGTTCGCAGCTTTAAAAAGGTATTTTTATATGAGTTTAATCCCACAACAATTAGTCGAAATTGCCGATAAATATGGCAGTCCTTTATATGTCTATAATACGCAAAGCATTGAAAATCAATTCAAAAAACTAAGCTCTGCATTTAAAGATGTTAATGTACGTTTTTTTTATGCTTGTAAAGCACTTAGTAATATTAACATTCTAAAATTTTTATATAGCATTGGAAGTAATCTCGACTGCGTAAGTATCAACGAGGTTAAGCTTGGGCTTATGGCTGGATTCTCAGCAGAGCAGATCATTTATACTCCAAATTGTGTTGACTTCAGTGAAATTGAAGCATGTAAAGATTTAGGTGTTCATATTAATATCGATAATATTTCGATATTAGAACAATTTGGTAATAAATTCGGTAATAGCTATCCGGTATGTATTCGGATTAACCCACACATCATGGCTGGTGGGAATATGAAAATATCAACCGGACACATTGATAGTAAATTTGGGATTAGTATTCATCAATTACGTCATATTCAACGAGTTGTGAAAAGCACCGGATTAGTAATTAATGGTTTGCATATGCACACAGGCAGTGAAATTAAAGATATTGATGTATTTATTCGTAGTCTGGAAATTCTACTTGATATAGCCCATGATTTTCCGGATTTAACATTTCTTGATTTGGGTAGTGGATTTAAAGTACCATATCAGGAGGGTGATTACACAACCGATCTGGAAACGCTAGCAAATAGAATCAAAGAAACATTTGATATCTTTGAAAGTACAGAAAAACGCCATTTTGAAATATGGTTTGAGCCCGGTAAGTTTTTAGTTAGTGAGTCAGGTTATTTCATTACTAAAGCAAATGTGATTAAACAAACTACTGCGACTACTTTCGTTGGTGTGAATAGTGGATTTAATCATCTTATTCGCCCCATGTTTTATGACTCATATCATAAGATTAGTAATATTTCCGCTCCGCATGGAACTGAACGTATCTACACCGTTGTAGGTAATTTATGCGAAACAGATACTTTTGCCTGGGATCGCAAAATAAATGAAGTACACGAAGGTGACTATTTAGTGTTTCACAATGCTGGGGCTTATGGATTTGAAATGGGTAGCAGCTTTAATTCACGCTGCCGCCCAGCCGAAGTCTTATTTCATCAGGGACAAGCTCACTTGATTCGTAAACGTGAAGAAGCAGAAGATCTACTTAGTAAGCAAGTTGATTGCAATCTATTTTAATAGAAAAGGACCATCATTTTATGAAAAAACTATTTATTATGTTAATCGCATGTTGTTCAGTAGCAATTGCAGATCCAACTCTGGACAGTGTTGCTAATAATGACAATCAAGCAAATACAAGCACAAGCCAATCACATAACAATAAAGTTATAATGGTTAAAGGCACCGCCACAAGTAGTGGTAATAACTATAAACCAGCGCAAAGGGCGAAAAAACACTCAGCACACGCTCCTGCATCTAAAAAAATAACACATCACAGCGTGAAAAAATCTAAACCTAAAAAAAGCAAACACAGTTCAATTAAACACAAAACCAAAAAGCAGAGCCAAAGCAATTCCGCAAAATAATCATCAGGGCGCAATAGCATTCTGATTTATTACCCTTAAAGTTACGGTATAATATACTAAAATATTTTTCTAACTAATAGGTATACTCATCGCCTTTGAATTTTGAAAATACTTCAAGTGTAAATTAATTTTATAGCAAATTTATAAAATCTAATGTAACTATTAAGATAAAATAGTTACTTCGTATCATAACATTAGCAAAGTAGTATAATGATTAGCCAATTTTATACACACTACAAATAGCTGATTAAGAAAATGGCAATAGATAACATGAAAAAACCAACTATCCTGCAACTAGGTGTATTTTCAGTACTTTTCATAGGTCAACCCTTATTTATTGGTCTACTTTTATCACGCTATGAACATCATGCAGATGTAGTCGGTGATTTTTACGCGGCAATTGCTACTATCCTATTCTTATCCAATGTACTGGGATTTGGGGCAGATAGATTTATTGTTGTGCAGCTTAATCGTTTAAAAACAGAATATTATAATTCACTAAAAAGTAATTATACTTATATCATAATTTTTTTTCTGATCCTGTTTGCAAATATTGCAGTTATAGCTTTAGCTGCTGATATAATTGTTTTCTTTATTTTTAAAGTTGGATTTCTTACAATTAATAGTAGGATTACTCATCCAGCTGAATTATGTCTCTTCTGTATATTCTTCGTTATGACTTCAAATTTCATGAGCTCTTTTCTCCGTGGAATTGGTCGTTATGATGTTGTGGTTAAATCATCAATAATTACAATTCTAATTCGGATTAGCATTTTTTTCTTGATACTCAGCAAAAAATATGTCTTTGATATTCATATAAGCTATGCTTACAATATTGTATTTACCCTTATGCTACTAAGCGCTGCGGTAGAGCTTATTCGCATAATATTTTACTCAATCGCAATTATCAAGCATTTAACTACACTCACTGATCTTCAGCCAAATAAAATAGATAAACGCTGGCGCAATGATATTGCATCCGCAGAAATCAGGTGCACCAAGAGGCAATCTCTTGAGCTACCATCTCATTTGGACTTTTAAACCCA
>JAIEPY010000129.1 GCA_019748155.1 Burkholderiales bacterium
GCATGGAGTAACACTAAAAAACCTGTCAAGCTATTTTTTAACTTTTTTTAATATATTTTACTGGGCGAGCAGTTACTCTTTATTTTAACTTTGACGAAGCGTGATGGACTGGTTAAACAAAATAAAAGAGATTAAAATAATCAAATTACCCAAGAATCCATCACCGCCCACCACGCACTGGCCAAACATAGTTATTGATATTCTTACTGAACGCATCCACACTGCCGTAATTGAAATTAACGTACCACGCGATAGTAGTATTCGGCGCGTAGCAAGTGGACGACCAATAGCGTTCGAATCGTACATTCGCAAATTCTTGATCCTTTAGCCATAATAATAGGTCTGATTGACCATAATTAACCAAGCTACGTAGTTCATTAACTGTAGGTAAATGCCAGTCTTTATACCCACAAAGATTATAGCCAGTTACGCCACTGTTTTTATTCATCGCATCTACCGCAGCCAATGCTTCATCCCAAGTTTTGCTACCAAATAAATTCGCATTTTTAGGCCACATTAAGCCAGTTAAATTATCCGTAATACAGTCTGTTTCGACTGTAAAGCGACCTTGATAATCTATTTTTACCCCAGCCCTATAGGAGCCATCGTCCCCCGTCACATAAGCTGTGGTTTGTCCGGTTGCCGCTAGATAGACTGTTGGCGTATTCATGCTAAAGCTTAATGAGCTTTCAGTTAATTTAATATCATTACCGGTTGCTTTGATTGTTATTTGATAGCTGTTACTTAAACCATTCTGTTTACTAGGATTCCACGAAGGGTAAGCATAAACTATGGCAGTAAAGTTGCAGCTCTTAGTTCCTGTTGCACTCAGATTACAGCGTGTTGGATTAGATGTGATTACTCCATCAAGTGGATTAGCAAATGCCGCTGTAACTAGTGAACTTCCTGCATCTATGCTCGCACTGAATTTAAAGCTGTCACCCATCATAATATAACTTGCTGGATTAGGCGTACCGGCTAATTGCTTAATCATAAAATTAATTACTACCGTTGCATTGGGATCACTGTCTACCTTACCAGCACTATTGCCGATTTTGCCAGTTACGAGGGTAAACTTATATGCACCACCACGGATTAAATCCGCTGTTGGGGTAAAGGTTATCACACCACTTTCGCGAAAGACGATACTTCCGTTTATGGGTGTTGTTGTGTTAGTCTCTGAGCTTAGATAAAATGTCTGATCATTAATAGTATTAGAATTAACCGCTTGAGTAAATCTCACAGTTATCACGGGTTTGACATTATCTACAACAATAGTAGGCTCAGAAGAGTTGATATTATCTACGTAGATACTGTCTATAATTGGTGCAATGAGAGCTGCGCTATTACGATAAACATTAAATTTATCAGTTTGGACGCCTTGCGCTCCACCAAAGTAGTTTATCGTTTGCTGTTGCATACCGACTCCGCCGGCGTTTCCAGATTCCTGAGCGTAGCTAAGGTTGCAAGTGTTATTGAGCATTAACTCTGTGCTACAGTTTGAGCTTTGGGTTAAATCAATAGTTGCTGATTTTGTCCATGGTGTACTTAGCTTAGTTGCTGTAGCAGTACCGATATTAACTACGGTGACGTCTAGAGGAATAGACTCTGTCCGAACTACGAGCGGAGCATTTAGATAAATCAAGTGTGCGGTATTATTAAATTCAACGCTTAAGTTAAGATTGATTGTATTTTCAAGACCGTTCTTATCGGTAGTTTTTAAGCTTAGCTTTGGATGAGCGATATGACCGTCTAGCTCAACTATTGCGGTACAGTTGCTATATTTGCTATAGCTTGATTCACGGTCACAGTTAATCGCGCTATAGCCACTAGCTTTTTGCCCTGCTAGTTGTAACTCAAGCTTGGCATAATCCTGTTTTAAACTCAAGGGTAAAGCAAAGGTGAACTTATCTGAATTGACGATAATCCGCTCGCTATATTTCAGGCTATACAACATACCATTATTTTCAGTTATATTACGGCTAAAGGCAATAAGCTTAGTTATTGGATAGTTTTTAGCCGTTAGTTTATCCTGATAATCCAGACTAAAATCAAGATAGCCATTAGTTTTGACATAAGGCAATTTTACACTCAGGCTACAATTAGCTCCAGCGGCAATCTCCTGACATGAACTAGTATAGACTATCTCACTCAGATTTACTGATTCTGGCAAAGAGCTGTTTAAAATCTTACTATCAACTAAGGATACTTCTTGTGTGGTATGATTTGAAACTAGCAGTGTGTATTGATTAGCACTCAGTGGGTCATAAGGAAAAACCGGGCTAGTGCTTATCGTCACTCCAGCCTGACGAATATCGGCAGTTGCCGCATTTGTGCCACCTGAGCTACAGCCATTCAATGCGCTTAGCATTAGTAAAACCTTGACTATTGATAAAACACTATTTCTCATGCTGATTAAACCCTTAAAATACAACTAAACTAAAAATCTAAAAATTATCTTATTTAATAAACCCCCAAAACCAGCTAAAGCACCTTATCCTAGCAAATAAATCTGGTGTCAGGGTTCTATTATAGCTAAGAGCAACCATATTTAAAATAGCTGATTTATGATAGCATCTATCTTGAATGAAGATAAATATTACTCTATAACTCTTCGTTAAGTTTCCGATTGAACAAAAAATGAAGAGTAATTTAACAAAGGATTAGCCCATGAAGTTTATCGACATGAAATAGATGGAGAACATGGGGTGATATTAACACCAAATTTTAGGAACTTACCAAGCATTGCATGATAAAATAGCGGCGTTTATTTTACTGTTTTAAAGTAGATTTATGAAAAAAAATTTTAGTTACTCGCTTTTAACACTTAGTTTGGCATCGTGTGCATTTATGTCACCAACTCCAACTAAAGTTACCCAGAATTTGCAGCAAGTTAATCCGGGTACAAATGTGGCAGTTGTCGCATTAGTACCAATGGAAATCCCCAACCCAACCCAACCAAAAATATTAAATTCGACTGCATTTAGAGTTACTCAGGATGTGCATGGCTATCCTAATACGGTAATATTGATTCCACAAAATGCAATAATTACCGGTGTTTACAGCAATGATGGTAAAGTTTGTCAGGTTTCATGGCAAGCAGTGTACCATGACTATCAGGCATTAGAAAAAGATCAAGGTGCGCTCGGTGTTGCAACTATGGTAAATAATACCAGTTGCGATCCAAAACTAGGGATACGCGCAGGTCAGATTATGACAATGACGTTTAAATAAATCAAGGACAGCTTAAATGGCAATAAAATCAGATAAATGGATACGTAAAATGGCAGCAGAGCATGGCATGATTGAGCCATTTGAAGCAAGTCAGGTTAAACTAAATGGTGAGCACAAAATAATTTCCTATGGCACTTCCAGCTATGGTTATGATATTCGCTGTGCCAATGAGTTTAAAATTTTTACCAATATCAACAGCACGATAGTTGATCCAAAAAATTTCGACCCAAAAAACTTTGTTGAAATTAATGCCGATTATTGTATTATCCCGCCAAACTCATTTGCCTTAGCGCGGACCGTAGAGTATTTTAGAATACCACGTAACGTACTAACTGTATGTTTAGGTAAGTCAACTTACGCGCGCTGTGGAATCATTGTTAATGTCACGCCATTTGAACCTGAGTGGGAAGGCTATGTAACACTTGAATTTAGTAATACAACCCCACTACCAGCCAAAATTTATGCTAATGAAGGGGTTGCTCAAGTACTGTTTTTTGAATCAGATGAAGAGTGTGAAACTTCGTATAAAGATCGTAATGGTAAATACATGGGGCAAGTTGGCGTTACCCTGCCTAAAGCATAAGTATTACTTACTCTAATTTTTGATAAAAGGTGCGGAGCTTATGCAGCTCTGCATCCCAAGTATAATGTTTTAATACCGCTTCGCGACCATTGCTCCCCATTTTTTCTGCTTCATCCTGATGTTCCAATAACCATTGACAAGCTTTAGCAATTGCATTGGCATCACTTGGATCTACCATCAAGCCACAATTATTAGCTTCAACAATTGACTGCCATAATGGAAAACTTGACGCAACAACTGGAATTCCGGCTAACATATACTCAAATAGTTTAATTGGTAATGATTCAAGGTAACTTGGCGTTGGCAATAATGTAACCATACCAACCTTAACCTGTGCTAAAAGCTCACCAATTTGCTGACGATTAATTACTCCATGATAGTTAACTAATTTGGCACCCGCGCTATTCTTTATTTGTTGGGCGATGGTATCACCACTATAGCTACCAGCAAGTTCAAGGCGTGCACCGCTGAGCGCCAGTGAATCAACCAGAGGAATAATCCCTCGTGTAGCAGAAATACTTCCAATATAACAAATACTATCTTGGCGACTACTCCACTCCACATCTTGCTGCATTAACTCTGCCAGAATCGGGAAGTTATGAATCGCGATAGTATTTGAATTATATTGTTTAAAGCGTGCAGCAATAATCTCAGTGGCACAAATCACGCCACTAAATAGCGCTGCCGAACGACGTTCTTTATATTCCACCAATTTAGAAATTAATGGACGTATTACACGAGGAATCCAGTGTTTATTCATGACTTGTTTGGGAACATCTTCGTGCACATCATAGATAACTTTATAGCCAAGCTTAGCTAATTTAACACCAATCCCTAATAGCTCAGGATCATGAAAATGAACAATTTCAGGCTGTAGCGCGAGAACTTTATCAAATACTTTTTGCGCGCCAATTCTCATCCGCGCTAATCGTCCACCTGTTACACGCCCAACATCATATATCTGGATGGCGTCTTTTAATTCATCACCCAATGAATCCGCAACAATCAGACTAACTTGGTGCTTTGCACTCAATGCCTGACATTCTTTAATGAAGATCCGGATATCGTAGCGTGGATGAACTGAGGTAATATGACAAACGCGCATTATTTAGCTCACAATTTGGATTAATAAATTTTGCAATTGCACCAGACGCCCATGAAAAAAATGTCCCGTTTTCACGAAAACACTAACCGGAACATCATGCGTTTCGCACCATTCATAAACTGCAATAAGAGGAATTACTTCATCATCATGTCCGTGAATTACTAAAGTTTTATTTTTATCGGGAACGACTACACTGTAACGCGTCACCGCTGGACCAATTAAGACTAATTTCTGATGCTCAACTTGAGCCGCTAAAGCTGATGCTACGGCGCAACCAAAAGAGAAACCAGCAATAAATAGTGGTAAATCAGGATAATTTTGCCGAACATATTCATGTAATGCTCGGGCGTCTTCTATTTCTCCAACACCAAAGTCATGTTCACCCTCACTCATTCCCACTCCACGTAGATTAGGACAATAACAAACATAACCCTTAGCATTCATTACCTTGGCAATACTTTGTACAATTTTATTGGTATAAGTACCACCACCTTTAGGATCAGGATGAATTATGATCGCTACCCCGCACGGTTCTATCTTCGGTGTTAATTCTAACAAATCCAATTTACCACATGGCGCGTCAATAAATAATTGCCGTGCATTTTTAGGTATGATTATCAGATTAGTTGTCACGAGCTAATTCCTCTCTCAATTTCACAATATTTTCTGCGATAACTTCTTTGCGAGCCTGATGCATCAAAAATATTTTAGCAAAAACAATACTTACCGCAAAGACTAAGTAATTATCCTCTGGAAAGCCTATAACTTCATGATGATGAAAATATGAAATTGCATATAACGCTAAAATATAAGCAAATAAGAACCAAGTTCTAACAAATGTTAGCAATACATTTCTTCGTACAAAAATTAGCCAATAGCATATGTAGATTAATAATGTTAGCCACACTAAATAATATAAATTTTCCATTCCAGACCAATAAACAAAAAAGCTACAGCTGGCAAAACCCAGATAACCAAATAATGTTGGAAATGGTAATTTAAATTTACGCTCTAACTCGGGGAACTTGTCACGCAAGATAATTAATGCTAAAGGACCGGATAAACAGCTCAATAAAACTAATGAGGATAAAAAATTAACTAATTGCGTCCATGTTGGAAAAGGAAGTAGAAAACAAACACCGACTATCATATTGATCCATAGCGCAATAACTGGTGCAGAAAATTTATTTACTTTAACTAGTAATGATTTAGGGAAAAACTCACGCCCCAGACCAAACAATATCTTACCAGTTACCGTAGTATAGACATTAGCAGTTCCCAATGGAGCAATAATCGCATCAACAAATAAAATTACATAGATATAATGTAAGCCAAACAAGCTCAATAGCCCAAGCAATGGCGCAACACCAGTGATCATTGAAAATTTTTCACTTGGTAAACAAAACATAAACATTAAAGATAAAGCACTATACATTACCCAGCCAATAACTACTGGTGCAATAATCGACAGTGGAATTGCACGACGCGGATTTTCGGCACTATTGGCAAGAATCAAACCGTTTTGAAAACCAGAAAAAGCAAACGCCAAACCTGAGCTGGTTATCGCTAATAAAATTGGTTCAAAGGCAAGCTTGGGTAAATTATGGTTATTTACGATGTGCGATGGGTTACCAAAAACGATAATCATACCAATCGCAATTGATAAAGGAATAATGATTTTCCAAATACTAACAATTGAATTAGCCTTTGCTACCCGGGTTAAATGTTGCGTATTAAACCAAGTTAAAAACAGCATAACTGCAAAAGAAGCAAATAGTCCCATCATTGAGAGCGAAACACCTTTATCGGTTTGCTGGACTAGATCTGGTACCCAGAATCCGAGGTATTGAATCGCGGACTGCGCTTCCAATGGCAAATAAACTACATAACTTACCCAACCTAATACAACAAAGAGAAATCCCAGCGCCCGCGAGTGAGTTACGCCAATAAAGCGCATTACTCCACCAACAATGGGCAAGATACTGGCAACCTCTGCAAACGCCAAACCAATAATCAGACTTAGTAGTGCTGTCAAAAACCACGAGATCAGAACTCCAACTCCAGCGGTTTGAAAACCATAATAAGGCGAGAAAAGCCATCCACTACCAATCATACCACCAGTAGAAAGCAGAATTAACTGCCAGGTTGAGATTTTTTTCATGTGTCTAAATCCTTTTAATCAAGTTTAGGAAGAGGTTTACGTTTTTTGCCATAGACTAATTTATATAAATTATCCCGATAATCTTTCTCACTTAGACTAAAAGTAGCCTGATGTTGCACTCGCTCTTCGGCAACTTTGCTATGTAGCGTTGCTAAATTTAAATCACTAAACTGAGTATTGGTTGCCAAAGTTACAATATTAATATCAGCAAATTCATCACAATTGGCTTCTAAATAACTAATTAAATTAAATAACTCAAGTAAATCAGCGTCTAACTGTTGTAAAACATCAAATTCAGGAACCGGAAACTCACGCGCCAATTTAGGATTAGCCAGCAGCGATTTAACCAAACCAGCCATTGGATTTACTTTTAATGGCGAACGCTTTAAATCATTATCATAAGCACTGCCAATTTGTTTTAGCTTACGATTAAAAAACGCAAAACGGCTCCGATTATTTAATATGCTTTCAACCACCGATGGTTCAAGATCTACCACTGCGGCCAATTGTTTTTTGAGGATAACCTGCAGTGCAATTGCTTTAATCTGATCAATATAGGGTTTAACCAAGCTAATTAGGCGCGCTTTACCCTCATCGGTATTAATTTGCACTTCGGCAACTAATTGATTGAGTAAAAAAGCCACCAAACCAACCGCGCCATCACTTATTTTTTGCCGAAACCCATCCACCCCATGCTGGCGAATAAAACTATCTGGATCATGCTCACTTGGTAAAAACAAAAAATTCACCGCTTTGGCATCAGTAACTAAACCCATTGAGCGCTCTAATGCGCGCCAAGCCGCTTTCTTACCAGCGCTATCACCATCAAATGAGTAGCAAATATTATCACATAATCGAAATAAAATCTTGATAAGCTCTTCTGTAACTGCAGTACCCATAGTTGCGACAACATTAGTCACTCCATATTGATGCAATGCAATAACATCCATATAACCTTCAACCACAATCACCTGATTGAGATCACGGATTGACTTTTTGGCTTCAAATAAGCCATATAATTCTTTGGATTTGTTAAATAATTCAGTTTCTGGCGAATTGAGATATTTAGGTTCACCCTGCCCGATTATTCGCCCACCAAAGCCGATAATTTCGCCTTTGACATTCTTAATCGGGAACATAATCCGTTCACGAAAACGATCATAGCGTTTACCATTTTCGTTCTCAATTACCAAACCACCATCCAGCAAAAGCTTATTTTTGGCATAATCGTTGAAATTAGTAGCGAGGTTCTGAAAATTATTTAATGCAAACCCAAGATCAAATTGATTAATAATTGCCGTAGTTAATCCACGGTGCTGTAAATAATGTAAGGCATAGCTCGAACCAGCCAAGGTTTTACGATAAAAATTCATCGCACTAATCATGGTTTGATTAATGTCTAATTTATGCTGTTTGTGTTGCTGAATCTGTTCTTTGCTAAATTTTTCCTGATTAGCTTCGGGAATATGCACACCATACTGATCAGCCAGTGATTTTACGGCGGAGACAAAATCCAATCCAAGATGCTTCATGACAAAGCTAATTGAATTGCCTGATTCACCGCAACCAAAGCAATGATACATTTGTTTAAGTGGACTGATTGAAAACGAAGCGGATTTTTCATTATGAAAAGGACAGCAGGCAAAATAATTCTGCCCCGAGCGCTTGAGCTTGAGATGCTTACCGAGCACATCAACGATATCGGCGCGCTCGACTACTTCATCAATAATATTCTGCGGAATTTGCATCGTTATTGTGCCATAATCTGTTTAATTTCACCAGCTGTCAGATCGCGCCACGCACCGCTATCCAAGCCATAATCGTTAACACAATGAATCCGAATCCGTTTCAAATCAATCACCCGATAGTCACAAACTTCTGCCATCCGACGTAGCTGACGATTGACACCTTCAGTTAGCGTTATTTTATAGACGCTATCACCAATTTGTTTAACTTTGGCAGGGCGTAGTTGCTTATCATCCAGCACAATGCTCCCATTAGCCTGACGAGCAAGATATTCAGCAGTAACGGGCTTATTTACCCGCACAATATATTCTTTTTCTTTAGCAAATTCTGCGCCAAACACTTTATAGACAAATTTACCATCATTGGATAAAATCACCAAACCATGGCTTTCTTTATCCAAACGACCAGCATAAGTAAGGTCTTTAATTTGCGGCAAGAGCTCAAAAATAGGTTTACCATCGACATGGCTCTTGCTACAAACATAGCCTTTGGGTTTATTAAGCAGAATATAGCGAAACTGGGCTTTTTCTTCTGCAACACCTGAGAGTAGTTCCACTTTATCAGTTGTAGGATCTAATTTAAAACCAAGCTCAGTTACTACTTGTCCATTGACTTTAATATAGCCTTTGGCGATAAATTCATCAGCCTTACGCCGTGAACAGATATTTAAATCTTTAAGGTGTTTATTTAATCGTACTAATTCCATAATTTTATTTCCCGCACATACATATAACGAAATAGCACTATACAAATACATATCAATGATTATCACATACTAAATTTAAACTTTAGTCTAATTATGTTAAAAAATGTAAATTTTTGCTATTTTAAACTTACCATTATATCAATTTAGCAAATATTATACCATTTACTATAATCCAATGATACCGCGTTAGGTCCGAATGAAAAACCCGCCTATCTTGGCGGGCTAGTGAAGCACTAATTATAATGGCAACTAACAACTTATTTAGTATTAACTAATCGGGTCAAAACCAGTGGAAGCCTTTAGCTAACATTCCACCCAGCGCAACAACTACGCCAATACCTGTCCATACAGTAAATTTTAAGCTGTCATAGCGATACTGTTTAATTTTTACTGCAAGATTACTAATCTCTTTTTGCAATTCAAGCTTAACAACCTCCAAGTCTTTTTTAGTGGCTGGCTCTTTAGCCTCTAGCGCATTTAACCTATTAGTATATTCTTGCTGTTGCTCCTGGATAACCTTGCTCAATTGCTCAATCTGCCGTGCCTGATATTCAGCAAACTCTTCTTTAATGCCAAATTCCTTAGCTTTTTTTACAAATTCAAATATATCAAAATGCTTGTTTGTAATTGTAGCCATTGCACTATCTCCTTAACACTCTTAACGTTCTATTATATGAGTATTATATCATCTTAAAACACGTTAAACCAATATAAGTTTATCAATATCAACCCGAAATAGAAATGTCACTTAGCTGAAATAGAAATGTCACCACCATAGTAATATCTAAGGTGTAAAAT
>JAIEPY010000092.1 GCA_019748155.1 Burkholderiales bacterium
ATGCTTAACTCTATCAAAAATTTCAACATGCATTAGTTTAATACTTTTTGGCAATTAATTCCAAACAGGTTCTAAAGATAATTTAGCTGAAGTACAAAACGTATTGGCAGACGGTGGATATCGCGGTGAAAAATTTGCTGAAACGGTAAATGAGCTATTGAGCGCAAAAGTTGAGGTTGTTAAAAGAAATGAGTTACATAGCTTTGTAGTCTTGCCAAAGCGTTGGATAGTCGAGCGTTCATTTAGTTGGTTAGAAAAGTGTCGTAGGCTGTGGAAAAATTGCGAGCGACTGATGAATACAAGCTTACATATGGTGATCTTAGCTTTTGTAGCATTAATTTTAAGAAGATTCTAAACAGGTTCTAAGGTAATCTGTAGTATAGGCAAAACCTGAGGATTCAGCACCATTATCTGCATAGAGTGTCAGTGCTTTTTTTACTAGATAGCTTTTGCCACTTTTATCATCAATATAGTTTAGGCTAAAGTAAATCAGCGGTGTGCCGCTGATTGCTAAATCTTTGGGTAAGGTTACCCTTAGCTGGCAATCTGCGCCCGAAGCCAAGCTTTTACAGCCGCTGATATCCACCATTTTATTTATATCAATGCCCTCTAGCGAGGTTTCGATCAAAGCAACTTTTGTCAAGCGTAAAGAGTTAGCGGTCTGATTGGATACAGTTAACCAATAACTATTTACGCCTTGCAAGCTATATGGAAGTGATGAACTATGACTGATGGTTACTTCATTTTGCCAGTCTGGAGTAGTTGCCGCTGGTGCAGAAACAGTGCCAGAATTACAGCCAGAAATAATCAATGCCAGCAATAATGGGGGTAGCAGATTTTTAAGTGATTTATTCATTTTAGATAAGTTTCCTATATGATAAAAAGACCGCTAACGGCGGAGCTAATTTAAAGCATTAGCCTGTATTGCGCTAGTGGTCATGATTATCACATAATACACTTAAAATATAAACCAACAGAATTGTTACTTCTGTATTTTTTATCGAATATTTAGTAGCGTAGAAATTAAAACCAGTGAAAGCCTTTAGCTAATACACCAAGTAAAATTAAGAACCCTGCACCGTATAAAGTAAGTATTTTAATTTCCAGGCTTTTAATATCTGTTTTTAATTCAGCTCTTAATATTTCAATTTCTTTTTGCAATTCCAACTTGACCACTTCTAAATCTTTTTTAGTGGCTGGCTCTTTTGCTTCTAACGCATTTAGTCGAGTGGTATATTCTTGTTGTTGTTCTTGTACGGTTTCCACAAGCTGCTCTATTTGGCGCGCCTGTAGCTCTGCTACTCTTTCATCAACGCCAAGAGCTTTAGATTTTTTAATAAAATC
Organism: Burkholderiales bacterium; assembly: GCA_019748155.1. Classification (GTDB taxonomy): domain Bacteria; phylum Pseudomonadota; class Gammaproteobacteria; order Burkholderiales; family UBA11063; genus Aquella. The sequence goes on from JAIEPY010000092.1 coordinate 1,345, forward strand.
TAGTATATCAAAATGCTTAGTGCTGGTTGTAGCCATTGCGGTATCTCCATTAATTTTTATCATACCATGCTATTATAACCTAAACTGATTAGGTATGCTAAAACTGTTTCAATGTCTTAAGCTTGCAACACCAACGACAAAGCGATGATTCTTTTCTGCATTAAAATCAGGCGAGTTAGTGGAGCGCCACCAGCAGTTGCCGCAGAGCCAATAATTCCATTTTTAGACCACATCAGTCCGGTTAGTCTATCGGTAATACAATCAGCTCCAATTAAAGCCACTAATTGCAACATCAACTGCTCCAAAATTTTATTAGTTAAATTAATATCTCTCCAAAACCTAAATCCTTACCAATTAAATGGTACACGATGCTAAGCACTACTACGTTCATGGTTTATATTTCTTACTAGATAAAACCCGAATAGTAATACAGTTATACTTGATAAAATTGATACCGTCATTCCTAAGCCAATTTTAATCAGCTCCAGAAATCCCGCCAAATATAATGTGCCCCCACCTAGAATAAACTCTACAAAGAATAAACACCCCATATACCAGCCTGTATTAGTTGGATGAAACTGCATTGCTCCCACTTGAGAGCTTGGCATAATTAAGCCAATACCAAAACGAATAATAAACATCGCGGCGATTAGCAAAGATATATAGCTCTGAAGATAGGCTATTAGAAAGAAGATTCCACCACCACAACAGCTAGCAACACCAATTTTGATAGTTGATTTAATTGTATAATGTCTGCTATTTAATACTCTGGTAAAAGACGTACCCAATAAATATCCAATTGTAACGACCCCAATTACCAGAGCATACTGATTTGCCGAAAATAAATAGACGTTTTGGAATAAAAAACTCGACGAACCAATAAAATTAAAATAAGCACACCATGCAAAACCAATAAGAAGAGTAAAACCAATAAATTCCTTGCTGTTAAAAGCTAATATAAAAGATTTTGGTAATTGCTTAATTGGGTTTATCACAGATAAATTTAGATTAGTTTCTTTAAATTTAAAAATAAGTATCCATAAAATAAAGCAACCCAGCATAAAAGTTATAAAAAAACAACTTTGCCAATTCAGATATTTGCTACACAGCGCCCCGATTTGTGGAGCGACCGCAGGTGCTAGGGCCATCCCTGTAGATAATGTACTCATCATATTAATTTGCTTATTTTGTGGAAAATAATCTTTGATAATCAGCCGTCCTACTACAGTACCACTACCACCACCAAGCCCCTGAAAAAATCTTAAAATAACTAACACTAGTATATTATGACAAAATGCTATCAATAAACAAGCTAGAATATAAATTAACATTGTATAAATTAATACTACTCTTCTTCCATAAATATCACTTAGCGTTCCAGTAGTTAACATAGAAATAGAGAATCCTAGCATATAGGCACTTATAACCAGCTCAATCGTAGAAATATTTGTCTTCAGCTCAGAAACCATCAATGGTAAGGCTGGTACAATGATATCCGTAGAAGTCATCGGGATACATACTAAAAGTATTAAGAGTACATTTAACAATCTATCATTCATCTATATTAATCTTTCTTGAGTTCATGCTCACCATTTCATTTAAAGCTATAGTCTAATTACCTATAAAAAACCTAATTTTCTGACTCGTAACAAAACTAGTTAAGGTAAAGTTTTGTACCCAGTTTTATCAAATTACTCTTTTGCAGATGGTTAATCGCGCGTAATTGCTCTAGCGAAGTTTTTGACTCACGAGAAATACTAAACAGTGTATCGTTTTTCTGAATAATAATATATTCTCTACCATTTTCGATTCTTACCCTACGGCCAAAATCTTTTGAAAAGTTTGCTTCATCATCAATTTGATCTGTTATCGTGATATGAGATGTTTCTTTTGCCTGAGGCATTGCTGCTGGAGCAGGATTAGCACTGGTAGCAATATCTGCTCTGATTGCAGGCGAAGGGCTGACTACGGCTTGTGGCTGGGTAGCAGCAGCAGATAAATTATTTGAGGCGGCAGAACTTACACTACTTGAAGGAATTGCACTTGGCGCTGAGAAGTTAAATTGAAAACCAAACATCGTAGCATTTGCTGTTGTATAGTGACCGATCTGATCAGTTAAAGGAACAAAGGTTTTATTCTCGAGATAAAGTTTAAATTGCGGGCTAAGGGTAAATGCAGCACCAACTCCAACAATCCCATCTAAGGCGGTGGCACTACCATTAGAATTATAAACGGATGAAGGATCACCATTTCCAGTCCAGGTAGAATAACCGATACCACTTCCTAGCTTGCCATAAAGTTCAAAACTATTTGAAAGCGGGAGTATCCCTTTAACTGCAAGGCTATAGATATTATAATTATATAGTTTACCCCACTGTTCACTAGGCATCCCATCCCAATCAACTTCTAATCCTAAATAACGATTAAATTGATAGCCAACTGCCGCACTGACTGCACCCGTTCCAGTTGGCAAGTTTTGAATCAATCCATAACCAGCCCCAAGATTAAAATAAGCTGAGCTATAATCCATATTATCTTCTGCAGCATGAGCCGAGGCAATAGTTACAGCACTTAAAAGTAGCACCAGCAGTGTATTTAGTTTCATTTAAACTCCAAACTTAAAAAGATTAATTGTTAACATTAAATATTATTGGATAAAAATATATATAAATTAGTAAGATTGACACCTTATTACTCTAAGCTGTTTATAAAATAAATTTGGCTTGAAATTGTTGAAGGGAGATCTGAGCCAAGAACCTGATCAAAAGTAACTTCAAAATTTTCAAATACATCTTTTGAATGAGGATCAACAGAGAAATCAACCCGACAAATATCACCAGCAAAAAGTGAAGACGGGATTTGTTGATAATTTTGCCCATTACATTGGTAATTAACATCCGTTATCGCATTACTCGTATTACTAATCGAAGCAACCACATCATGAATCTTATTACTGCCATTATTCAATACAAATAACGACACTCGATGATTAGAACTCTCAGTATTATCAATAATAAGATCCTCATCTGAAATACTCAGTAGGTTTGGATTACCTGTTTTAGCTTTTAAGCTAATATTAAACTGCCGAATTGCTTGGTCACTGGTTATACCCGATACATTGATACTGGTAGTATAATCACCCGGCGAAAATTCAAGCGTGGCAGTACAGCTACTATTTCTAGCAATAAAACCTATATTACAAGATAATCTCTGATTTACCAAGTTTGATGAATTACTAGTTAATCTTAGATTCTGTAAATCTTCTGCTACTAAAAATGGAACAGTAACTTGATAGTTTTTATCTGAAACTACATTTAATTTCTGACTGCTATTTACATAAAATCCATTTATAGCCGGAATATTCGCGGTATTCAGCACCCGGCTGAAACTATAAAAATTATGTTGTTCATCATTAAATGTCAGCTTAAATGCAGTAGAATCTTCACCTATTCTTTTTGGCGGTGTATAATGTAATGTACAGCGAGAATGTGGATTTAAAACCATACAATCACTTACATTCAAATAAGAATCTTCGTAGATATTGGGCATAAATTGCCCATCATGAATAAACTGTGCATCCAAATGATTAAAACTTAAGGCTTTATCTGTCAAATTTAATACATCTAAATCATATGAAGATGACGAATTTGTAGAATTTACGATTGGAATTCGTAAAATACTAGAGAAACCAAATGCTTGTATGCCTGAACTACTTAAAGGTGATGTAGCTGTTGCTGGCATCGAGCCATCTCCTGCGCTACAGCCAGCACATAAAATAATCGTGCTAAGTAAGACTGACCAATTTATTATTTGCATTGATTTTAACCTCATTACTATCATAGTTTATTACGCAGAATATGCTACCTCGTGTTTAGCTCGCGGTACCAATACACCAAATTGTAATAAATTTTCTGTTATAGATAATACATCGACAATATACTCTAAGCCATCGTTTGTTTTTAATGGTGGAATCTCCCTAATAACTGCTGATTCCATTGCTTTTGTTAGTACACCAAAATCTGGCTGGGGAGAGCTTAGTTCATACAGTTTTCTGTATTCTTCAAATGGCGTTCGGCAGAATAATGCTAAATAACCAAGCAATTCACCATCGTTTTGATCAATTAGATGAAAGCTATAATCACTTTCTAAACTTGACGGTACCAGCGTTGTATATCGCCGATCTTCATTAAGATAGTCAACGATTAAATCATAAATCCTATTGCAATAATCTGCTTCTTTTTCATTGTTATGTAACTCAATAAGAGGTAACAATTTATTTTTAACCAAGTTTGAGGATAAGTTCATGAGCATTACTCCAAAAAATAATACCTTATAAGTGTCTAAAATACATCATTAAGGGAAGTTTCGTTAAGGACAAAGAGATGGCATGTGCCGAAAATATTCGGCACATTTATCTGCTGGCAAAGCAGCAACGTCTGTTTAATTTAATTTAAGCGACACTACTCCGTTAATTTGGTTATATTCACTGTCTATTGATGAATAAGTAAGAAATTTAAGATCCACAGAACTAGCAGGATTATCACGGGCCACAACCACTTTCAGAGTGCACTGTTGATGTACAGCTGGGTGAGTAAAGAAACACCCAGTATCACCCATCGATACAATGCTGTCGTCCTCTGGCCAATCCGGGGAAATCTCTAAGATAGCACCAGGAAGAAGATTATCTCTATCATAATTATCAAGAGTAAAGGTTATTTTATGAGCTTTTCTGCTAGGTCCGTCATCTGCTGGTACTCGTTCATCCGTAGCCCTAATTGTTGCAAAGCTAGTGGCTATAATGCGCGTTGCTGTTGTATCATGATCTGGAACAACTTGGTGTATACCACTATTATCATATATTTGATAATCAGGTGGATTAACCGTAATCATCTTACCTGTCGCAACATGAGTATAAAAAAGTGCATTGCTTAATCTTTGATCCAAATAATTATAAGTCACTGTGCATGAACCATTTAATACACCCCAAGAGCCAGTTGGGCAAGTAGTTTTAGCTAAATTCAATATAAACCCATAAGGCGCATACGAAGCATTAACCATGAACGAAGATGCATTACCCCTGTAAGTATACTTAACTTCTGCAACATTACTATACACTAATTCAAAGTTCCTGGCACCAGTTGCAGGGTCAGTTATTCCAGCTCCATTAGGATTAGTTGGAGTAACCGTACCTGGTCCAACAATAACAAGATTTGTTTTGTCTGAATTGCTTGAGTTATAATCTGCTGTATTTTCTGCAGCAGTAGCATAACTAGCAGCAATAGTGCCTAAAAATAGGACTAACAATGAATTTAATTTCATATAAACTCCAAACATAAAAAGTTATTAATTATTAATGTTAGATATCAATAATAGATATATACTCATCGTCTTTGAACCTTGGACTTTGTCGGATTTCAAAAAAGACTCCTTATCTAGCTCTCTAGTGATCTAATTACCCTCCTATTCTAGTTGTTTATAAAATAAAGCTTGCTTGAAATTGTTGAAGGGAGATCAGTTCCTGAAACCTGATCAAAAGTAACTTTAAAACTTTCAAATACACCGTTGGAATGAGGATCAACAGAGAAGTCCACCCGACAAATATCCCCAGGAAAAAATGAAGATGGAATTTGTTTATAATTTTGCCCATTGCATTGATAGTTAACATCAGTTATCGCATTACTCGTATTACTAATTGAACTAACTACATTTTTAACATTGCGACTACCATTATTTAAAACAAATAGTGATGCTTGATGTGTAGAACTCTCAGTATTATCAATAATAAGATCCTCATCTGAAATACCCATTAAATTTGGATTACCTGTTTTAGCATTCAGGATAATATTAAACTTCCTGATTGCCTGATCATTACTAATACCCATAACATTAATATCGGCAGAATAATAGCCAGGCGAAAACTCTAAGGTAGCAGTGCAACTACTATTCTTGGTAATAAATCTTGGATCACAAGATAACTTCTGATTTACCAGATTTGGTGAGTCACTAGTTAATTTTAAATTTTGTAAATCTTCTGACACTACAAATGGAATAGTAACCGTATAATTTTTATCTGAAACTACATTTAATTTCTGACTACTATTCACATAAAACCCATTGATAGCTGGAATATTAATGCTATTCAGTACCCGGCTGAAACTATATAAATTATGCTGCTCATCATTAAATGTCAGCTTATATGCAGTAGCATCATCGCCCATCTTTTCTGGCGCTGTATAATGTAGGGTACAGCGAGAATGTGGATTTAAAACCAGACAATCGCTTACATTCAAATAAGAATTTTCGTAAACATCGGGCAACAATCGCCCATCATGAATAAACTGTGCATCCAAATGATTAAAACTTAAGGCTTTATCTGTCAGATTTAATACATCTAAATCATATGACGCTGACGAAGCTATAGAGTTCACGATCGGAATTTGTAAAATACTCGAGAAACCAAATGTTTGTATGCCTGAACTATCTGGAGGTGATGTAGTTGTCGCGGGCATCGAACCGTCTCCTGCGCTACAACTAACACATAAAACAATCGTGCTAAGCAAGACTGAGTAATTTATTTTTTGCATTGATTTTAACCTTGTTATTGAAATTTTTCATTAAAGCCAATATGTGAACGTGCCGAAATTATCCGGCACGCTCATTAGTATCTAGTACCTAAGTATTAGAAACATATTTATTTCACATCAAGACTCACATAACTTTTAATTGCGTTATAGTCAGGGTCTATTGATGAAGAAGCAATGAAGTTAAGGTCTATCTTAGGAGCACTCTGAGCAGGATGCGGAGCTATAGATACTTCAATAGTACAACTTGCACCTGTTTTAGGTGAGCTAATCGTACAGCTACCAGAATTCATCGGGGTAACTAGAGGATCTTGATCCCAGTCTGGTTGGATTATCACATTCGCATTAGAAAGAAGGCGCGATCCATCATAACTACCAAGTTTAAATGTCAGTGTACGGTGTATATTAGAACCAACAGCATTCGCGATCCCTTCTGAAGACGTAATTGTTGTAAAGCTATTAGCCGTAATCCGCGTTTCTGTTGTAGCATGATCTGGAACAACCGTATGTATGCTCTTACCTATATTATCAGATACTTGATAAGAAGGTGGATAAACTGGAATCATATTATTTGTTGCAACACTAGAGTAGAAAAGTGAGTCACTTAATCTGTTATCCATATAATTATAAGTTACTTTACATGTCCCATCTAATGCTCCACCTTTTTGATTCCCCATGGAAGTGGTTTTGCAAGTAGTATTAGCTGTATTTGTATCCACCATAAATCCATAAGGTATATCCGAATCATTAACCAAGAAGTAGTCCGCTTTACCAGTGTAGGTAAATACTACTTGTGCAATATTAGTCTTAACCAATTCAAAGGTCGTAATACCAGTTACAGGGTCATATGTTTGATTACCTTTTTCAGTAGTAACAGTACCTGGATCAACTTTAATAATATTGTCCTTATCTGCTTGAAACTGAGTCGTTAACATTGTTGAATAATCTAAAGTTCCATTAAATTTACCAATAAACTCCTGTCTAGCATTGCCACTTTCTGCGTTAGTAGTTGAACCATAAGTATAATAAAGACTACAAGACTCATAAGACTTAAGAGTAAAATTATTAGGCTGGCTCTCACCATTTGCTCCAGCTAGATGACAACTAGCATTACCAGCAGATTCCACCATTTTTAGATCATCAGGCCAACCCGTTGCCTTTATTGAGCTTAGGGTAAACGTTTTATCTGCAGAGGCATTTTGAATTTTCATTTCGTAACGAAGACTATCGCTACCATTTGCAAAAATTCCAATACCAATTTGAGGATACGGTTTAAATAGGATACTATCGCCACTATCAATAGCGGATAAGTAAAAACTTACGGGCTGTGAAGTTGGGTTTACTGAATCATTAGCGGCTTTGGCGGTAACCCTAACCATAGCTTCGTCTAGAGCAGCCTTAGCTTTGGTAGGAGCATAGACTAACGTGAACGTACAAGACTCGCCACTCGCAAGCTGTTTATCACCAGCATAGTCTCGACAAGTACCTGCCGGAGTAAGACTTAGTTCCGAAATAGGATCATTAGCAAATGTTAAAGTAGCCGTAATATTTTTTAATGCTATTTTACCATTATTGAGCACAGTAAGATTAGATACACGGGATGAACCAACCACTGTATTTGTGTAATCAGGCTGACCAAGCAATTTAAATGTAGACACTGTGTCCTTATTAACCCCAAGCCAGTAAATGTTAGATAACGCTGAAGTGTAAGAAAACCCAGCAGCACCACCCTGATAAGCGACTTTGTATGAGTCTACACCAGTACTTTTACCATCAGAGGTAAAAGTTGCAGTACACATAGCAGCAGCCGGCAGAGTTGTCGGTAAAATTGCCTGCGTTCCGTTGATGCCAGTGCAATCATATCCTGTTATTGTAACTTCACCAACTCCATCTATCTGTTTATTATTTAACTCAGCAATCACAGCAGTTGCACTAGAGGCACTATTATTAACAATATCCAACGTTCCTGTTGTACTATTACCAGTTCTTGCATCTATAATTATAGGACCTTTACTAATAATAAGATTCGCAATATTATTGGTGTCACTAGACGTTACTGCAGTAAACGAATGAACTTTACCATCTGCAGTGGTACCTTTAACTGTAACTGTATTTGAATAATTACCCGCAGGCATAGTTAAAATCGCCGTGCAATGTTGTCCTTTATTTGCTCCAGTTGAACAATCCAATGATGATGAAATTGGATTAATTCTTGAAGCCAATTCAATTTTTGTATAATCATTATTTGCTACGAATGGAATCGCAACCGAATAACGATCATCAGATGAAATACGTGGGGTTGAACCATTAAACACCAAAAAACCATCACTATCTTGTACTACAGAAGAGTATTCAATTAGCTGAGCCGCTTTATAGTTTACTCCATGCAGATCTGAGTAGTTTAGCTGTAACCCAAAAGAGCCGTCAGTTGCATCTGGATTAATACCGATTAGATGCATCCGCTGAGGTGAGATGCACCACTTGAAAGCTTAATTTTGAGCTATAATTTGTAACTAAAAATTGGAGTCA
>JAIEPY010000040.1 GCA_019748155.1 Burkholderiales bacterium
GACTCCAATTTTTAGTTACAAATTATAGCTCAAAATTAAGCTTTCAAGTGGTGCATCTCACCTCAGCGGATGCAAACTCTTTATTAAAGCAGTTGGATGTTCTGTTTCAAGTTTATATTTATATCATGAAAGAAAGCTTAATGTTAAAAATTACACTTTCTTAACACCGTTAAGCTTTTGTGGGGTTTGTGGCAGTACGGTAAGTTATTTGATCCCGAATGCTATCTTTGAGATGATTGAAATTCATCCTTTATAGTCAATTTTGTTATAATAGCGCTCCAAATAACTTTCTAAATTAGAATTAACTATAAATTACTATGGCAAAAAAAACTCTACTCACTATCATTTTCTTTATCTTATTTCTGGCAATGATGCCACTAGCAGCCTATACCTTGCTGCACTTTGGAACTAAATGTCCACCACATGAACCATGTGTTATTCCGGTATGGTTTGCACCCGTTTTTTATGCGCCATCAGGAGTGCTTTTTGCTGGACTAGCATTTGTCCTGCGCGATATTTTGCAGCGCCTGGCTGGCTTGTATTTGTCATTGATTGCGGTTGTTTTGGGTACAATTCTCAGCTATTTCTACGTCGCTCCAGAGTTAGCGATTGCAGCTTGTTCGGCTTATTTATTATCAGAATTAAGTGACACCCTGGTTTATAGTGTACTTCAGCGCTATAACTGGATTTTGGCAGTATTTATTTCTGCTTGTGTCGGGCTACTGATTGACTCCCTAGTATTTTTGCAGCTGGCATTTCATAGTTTGACGTTTCTGGAGGGGCAGATTATCGGCAAAATGTGGATGGTGATTTTGAGCTTGCCATTAATACATCTTTTACGGCGTAAGTTATTTGTTAAAATAACCCCTGTATAAAAGCAAAGGGCAGTAATGAATAACTATGATAAAGACCCAGTTTTAGGGCAAAAAGTTGCACAATATCTCGCAAGACTTGGAATTGATAATCCGATTAAAGCACCGATGGATTCTGGATTAGTAACCCAAAGTATTACAGACTTGATTAAAGGTTTGGGAATTATACCAGATGATGACTCGATTCAAAAAACACCAGAGCGCGTGGCAAGGTTTTTTGTTAATGAATTGTTTTATGGTTTGGATTATAATAATTTTCCCAAAATTACCTTTAACCACAATCAATATGGTTACCAAGATCCGGTAATCTCTAAAAATATTTCCTTTAAATCAACCTGTGAGCATCACTTGGTAACTATTAGTGGTGAAGCATTTGTAGCTTACATCCCTAAAGATAATGTGATCGGATTAAGCAAGATTAATCGCGTGGTGAATTTTTTTGCTCGTCGTCCACAGGTGCAAGAGCGTGCAACTTTGCAAATTTTCCATGCTTTAGCCTATATTTTGCAAACTGAGGATATTGCCCTGTTGATTAAAGCCAGTCATCATTGTATTACTATGCGTGGGGTGAATGATCAAAATGTCGAGAATATCACCTATAAATTTGGTGGTAGATTTAATGAAACAGATATGAAACAAGAGTTTCGTAGCTTATTAGGAATATAGTTAAGGACATAACATGAATATTCAAAATTCAGCATTGGGTAAAAAATCAGCTTACATTAGCGAATATACTCCTGAGTTATTATTTCCGATTGCACGTAAAATCAAACGTGATGAAATCGGGGTTGATGAGAATAATTTACCTTTTTATGGTATTGATATTTGGAATCACTATGAGGTATCATGGTTAAATCCCAAGGGCAAACCGATGGTTGCTTGTGCGGTGCTATATATTCCGATAAGTAGTACTAATATCATTGAATCTAAATCAATGAAGCTCTATTTTAATAGTTTCAACAATCATAAATTCGCCAGTAAAGAAGAGTTGGCGGAGATTATAACTAAAGATTTATCGCAAGCTACCAATGCTTTGGTTAAGGTAGAATTATTTGAGCTAAATAATGCTGGGTATGCGATTAGCGAGCCTGCAGGGGAATGTCTGGATGATCTGGATATCGTAATTGCAGATTATACGGTTAAGCCACAGTTGTTAACTGCCAATCCAAATAAACCGCTAAAAGAAAAACTTTATTCTAACTTGTTAAAATCAAATTGTTTGGTGACTTTTCAACCAGATTGGGCAACGCTGTTGATTGAGTATCAAGGCGCGCAAATTGATCGCGAAGCACTGCTTCGATATATTATTTCTTTTCGCAATCACAACGAATTTCATGAGCAATGTGTCGAGCGTATTTTTAATGATATTCGTAAATTTTGTGCACCGGATGAACTAACGGTTATGGCGCGTTTTACCCGTCGTGGTGGCTTGGATATTAATCCGATTCGTGCGAGTCAGCCATTAAGCAGTTATCCTAATTTACGCTTGATAAGGCAATAAAATGAGAAAGAAAGCGGTAATAATCCTCTCTGGTGGTTTAGATAGCTCAACGCTGTCTTATCACCTGGCAAGTCAGGGTTATGATTTAATCTGTGTGTCTTTTGACTATGGTCAGAAACACATCAAAGAATTACAAAGTGCAGCGTTTATCGCTAAAGAACTAAATGCACCACACCATATAATTAATCTGTCGTTTATGCACCAATTTTTACAGCAATCAAGTCTGGTTAACCCGGACTTGGCTAATCCTAAACAGGACTATGCCCGTGAAAATATGCTGGTAACGGTTGTACCTAATCGCAATACCATGATGCTATCTTTAGCGTGGACGATTGCTTGCGCTCAGAATGCTGAAATTTTAGCCTTTGGCCCGCATAAAGGCGATAATTACGTTTATGCAGATTGTCGTCCGGATTATTTTATCGCTATGAATCTGTCACTGCGCCTTGGGACTATTGACAGTCGTCATGAAGATTTGAATTTATGCGCCCCATTCTTAAACTGGAGTAAGACTGATATCATTCGTCGTGGGGCAGAACTCCAAGTTCCATTTGCCGAAACGTGGAGTTGTTATGATGGTTTGGAAGAGCATTGTGGTGTATGTGGCACTTGTCGTCAGCGCAAAGAGGCTTTTATTGCCGCCAATATCACTGATCCAACTAACTATCGCGAGTAAAACTAATGGCTAAATATCAAGTCGTGCGCAAGCATGAAATTCATTGCGGACATCGTGTTTATCAGCATGAAAGCAAATGTCGTAATCTGCACGGACATTCCTATGTTTTCCACCTCAAATGTAGCAGTGATAAGCTAGATAGTCTTGGGAGAGTGATTGATTTTTCGGTAATCAAAGAGCTCCTTTGTCAGTGGTTGGATGATAACTGGGATCATAAAATGATTTTATGGGATCAAGATCCATTATTTACTGAACTGCTTAAATTAGACTCGTCAGTGGTTAGTATCCCCTATAATCCAACTGCGGAAAATCTGGCGCGCTATTTAGTGGAGACGGTTGGACCACGATTATTTGCGCCTTTACCTATAACCCTCAGCGAAGTAACGCTGGAAGAAACCTCTAAATGTAGTGCTAGTTATGCAATATCCAATTAACGAAATTTTTTATAGTCTGCAGGGCGAGGCAAATTTTGCTGGTTTGCCTTCGGTATTTATCCGTATGCAAGGCTGCGCGGTAGGCTGTGCTTTTTGTGACACCAAACACACTTGGGAATTAAACCCCGCTACGCAACAAAGCGCGCAATTAGTTGCGGGCAAAATTTCTGAACATTCGGATAACTGGGCTTATTTTAGTGCCGATGAGATTTTATACGAAATCAAAAAATATTCAGCTTGTCGGCATATTGTGTTTACAGGTGGCGAACCCGCAATGTATGATTTACGCTCGATCACCGAAGAATTACATGCTCTAGGCTATACAACTCAGATTGAAACTAGCGGTACTGAACCCTTACGCCTGAGTGATAAAACGTGGGTGACCTTATCGCCCAAGATTGATATGCCGGGGCATAAGCAGATTTTAGCGGAAAATGTTGCCCGCGCGAATGAAATTAAAATGCCAGTGGGTAAAATGGCTGATATAATTAAGCTTAAGCAATTACTCGCCCAATATACGATTAATACCCAGCTGATTTGGTTGCAACCATTATCCTGTAAAGAAACGCCGACCAAATTATGCATTGAGCAGGCTTTAGCGAATAATTGGCGGGTAAGTACTCAGCTTCATAAATTTATAAACATCCATTAAAAAGCGGTTTCTTTTGGTCTTATGCGTTTTCGTAAATCCCTTGTGCGGTGCTCATGTACTTTCGTGCACATGCAGCTCCTCGAAGTCTTTACTCCTAGTTTAAAACCAAAATAATTGCTTTTTGAAAATTTAGCAGTGAAAATCTAACCTAAAGGATTAATCTCATGGCAATCAAATATATCATCACGCCACAAACAGCAGCGCATCACTATCTGGTAAAACTAGTTTTTACCGCTAGTGCAAACTCACATAAATTAACTCTGCCAGTGTGGATTCCGGGAAGTTATATGGTGCGTGAATTTAGTAAAAATATCATTAGGCTCAGTGCCAGTCAGAATAGTCAAACGATTAGCAATCGCCAGATTGATAAAAATAACTGGTTACTGGACGGTTTGGATTCGGGAATAGAAATTGAAGTTAGCTATAGCGTATATGCTTATGAATACGGCATCCGCTCGGCGTTTTTAGATGCTAAACGTGGTTATTTTAATCCAACTAGTTTATGTTTAAGTATTGCAGGTTATGAAGATGGTATTCATCAAGTACAGTTTGCTGAGTTACCCGATGCTTGGCAAGTTGCTTGTGGCTTGGCTGCGGATGAAAATGATGTATTCAGTGCGCAAAATTATGATGAATTAATTGATTCACCATTTGAACTGGGAACTTTTGAGCGGCTAGAATTTAGCGTATCCGGGGTTAATCATTATCTGATTTTATCAGGAACTATTCCTCCGTTTGATCGCGAGCGGATGATTAGCGATATGCAAAAAATCTGTGATTATCAGATTAAGCTTTTTGGTGGGGTAGCTCCATATTCAGGTTACGGCTTTATCCTAAATTTATCAGGTGAAGTCTATACTGGTCTGGAACATCGTAATTCAACCTTGCTGATGGCGCCCTATTACGCAATGCCAAATCTTAATCGCTCAAATGACGAAGATTATATCAAATTGCTTGGTCTTATTAGCCATGAATTTTTTCACACCTGGAATGTTAAGCGAATTAAACCGCAGATCTTTACACCTTACAATCTTGAGCAAGAAAACTACACCAAGCTCCTCTGGTGGTTTGAGGGCGTAACTTCGTATTATGATGATTTAGTGCTCTATCGTAGTGGGGTGATCAATCAGGAAAAATATCTGGGCTTTATAACTGAAAACCTCAATAATGTCTATAAATTTGTCGGGGTTACGCAACAAAGTTTAGCTAATAGTAGCCTGACTAGCTGGATTAAATACTATCGTCAGGATGAAAATAGCCTGAATAGTATCGTGAGTTATTATGTCAAAGGCTCTTTAGTTGCGCTCTGTCTGGATTTGCTGATTCGCGAGCAGTCTAAATTTAGTTTGGATGATGTAATGCGCTATTTATTCCAGCAATGGCAACAAAATCCAGTTGGGGTTGGCGAAGATGAAATTCCTGCTCTGATTAAAGCTGCAACTGGAGTTAATTTGACGGAGTTTATTTATCTGGCAACTGAAACGACTGAGGCATTACAATTTAAAGATTTGTTGGCTAAATTTGGTCTGAATTTGACTGAACGTATTGCCAAAAACCATCAAGATGGCGGTAAATATGTAGCGGCAGTTGATTTGCTAACTACTGCAACTCCAGTTACCTTGGATTTAGGTGCTAGATTAGACAAACAAGCACTGGGCTATCAGGTTAAAAATATTTATGCAAATACACCTGCTCAAGCGGCAGGTTTGGCAGCAGGGGATTTGATAATCGCGTTAAATAATGTTAAATTAACTAATCTTGAAAAGCAATTAGCATTTGTTATACCTAACCAAGAAATTACGCTTACTTTGTTTAGACAAGAGCAGTTGTTAGATATAACTTTAGAACCAGCCGTATCAGTTGCCAGGATTATTGACTTAGCTCTTACGGATGCTAAATTGCTCTCTAATTGGCTTTGATCTAGGAAGAACGATGGAATGAGCATTGCTTTGGATACCAAGAGTAAAATTAATCAAATTGAAAATCAGTCTACTGAATTTAAATTGGTTTGGAAAGATGATTATCTAAAGACAATTTGTGCATTTGCAAATAGCATAGGTGGTTGTTTGTATCTTGGGGTTGACGACGATGGGGTAATTGTCGGTATTGACAATGCTAGTAAATTATTGGAAGTTTTACCAAACAAAATTAATAACTATTTGGGCGTACTAGTTGATTTTGAGCTGGCTAGTAGTGGAGATTTGCAATACCTATGTTTGGTTATCAAGCAAAGTTATGCGCCAATTTCTTATGGTGGAAGATTTTATAAACGTAGTGGTAGCAATACCATTGAAATAAATGGAAGTGATTTGGCTGGGTTTTTGCTGAATCATTATGGAAAAACTTGGGATGAAGCTCCAGTTGATAATTTTACACTTGAAGATGTAGATCGTGCAACCATTGCTAAATTTAAACAATTAGCCAAAGACCGAATTCCTAATATTGATCAAGAGCAAGATTTAAGCGTTTTACTTCAGAAGCTTAATTTATATGATGGTCACCACTTTAAAAGAGCTGCTATTTTACTTTTTGCTAAAAACCCACAACGATATTTTATTCAATCACACTCAAAAATTGGGCGTTTCTTGAGCGAAACAGATATTCAAACCAGCGATATTATTGAAGGTAATCTCTTTGAGCAGGTTGATACAATTTTAGATATTCTGCGCTCAAAGTATTTAAAAGCCTTTATTCATTTTGAGGGTGCACACCGTCGGGAAATTTTAGAATTACCTTATATTGCACTACGTGAAGCTATTATCAATGCATTAATCCATCGAGATTATATGATCCCTTCAAATTTGCAAGTCAAAGTGTATGATGATAGACTGGTTATGTCAAACGGCGCAACCTTGCCAGAGCAGTTTTCAATCGCTAGTTTTACGAAGCCGCACCAATCATTGCCTCATAACCCGTTAATCGCCAATGTATTTTATAAAGCTGGACTAATTGAAAATTGGGGTCGTGGTACGCTTGATATTCTTGGCAAATGCGTGGAACAAGGCTTACCAGCGCCTACTTTTGAGTATGAATTAATGGCGGTCAAAGTTACTTTTTTTAAAACTAAAGGAAATGGCGGAGTAACTGGCGGAGTAACTGGCGGAGTAACTGGCGGAGTAACTGCTGTTTTAGATTTTATCGCTCAAAATCCCAACTCAAAGACTCGCGAGATTAGTTCTGCTTTGCAACTGTCATTTAGAACCACTGAAAGAATTATAAAACAGCTGAAGTCTTCTGGTGCAATTGAGTTTCGCGGAGCTCCTAAAACTGGCGGGTATTTTGTAAAATTCTCCAGTAATATGCTACCTAACCATGAATAAATTCCTAAGCAAGATGTCAGTGTCAGAAATGATACACCAACAAGTAACCTGATCAAACTAACTTTAATATAGAAGTAGACTTCAATGAGTCGTGAATTAAAAGCCTATCTGATCCTTCTGACTATTCCAGTAATGTGGGGGATAGCCTTCCCTCTGATGCATCGGATCGTGGCAGATTACGCACCAAGCCTTTTTGTATTCTGGCGTTTCATCCTTGCGGCATTAATCATGTCACCGCTATTTATTTCTACGATGATTAAACGTAAATTTAACTGGGGCGATGTTCGTTATGGCTTAATCTTGGGCGCGTTAAATAGTGGTTCGTTTATTTTGCAAGCAATGTCCTTAAAATATATGGATTCATCACGTGCAGCGTTTTTAACTGGAATTAATGTAGTTATGGTACCATTTTTATTACCACTATTTAGGATGGGGCGTCCACGAGTTATTGAGATAGTTGCCGCGTTATTTTGCCTGTGGGGAATCTATCTGATTAGTGGCGCTGGTTTACATGGTGGTTTTGGTCGTGGTGAATTATTGGTAATTTTATCGGCATTGTGTATCGCGGTTGGAATTATCTTTGCTGAAAAATCTAGTTTGCTAAGTCACAATCTAAAGTTACTCACCTTTTATCAAATTTTGTTTACCAGCCTGATTCCCGGCTTTATCCTTGCTCCGCATAATATCGTACTTCCTGACAGTCACTTATTCTGGTGGGCTATAGTTTACTGCGCCATAATTGCAACTGTAATTCCATTTTTTTTACAGATCAAGTATCAGCGCGTGATTGGCTCAAATAAAGCAGCAATTATTTTTAGTTTGGAGTCAGTGACTGCAACTTTTTTTGCTTATTGGATGGGCGAAACAATTAAATCAAGTGTACTCATTGGTGGAGTTGTGATTTTATTTAGCACAGTTCTTACTGATGGGTATAAAATAACTATGAAACGAATTAAATTCATCAAAACATAATTAGTATAGACTACAAAAAATTCACAAAGTATAAACTATGATAAACTTACAAATTCTATTTCTGATCGTTACGTTATTTGCTCTTCTGCTATATTTTATTTTTCTTATTCGTAAGAATCCACCTACTCTCACGCGTGCTATTTTAGATCGTCAGGATAAATGGTGGATTAGTGGTCTAAGTATCACTTATTTTTTGATCTCACTAATTCATTTTGCCGATTTTCGGACTTATGATCAAGCCTGGCAGGTTGATAATCCCGGCGCGCAATTAGTTGTAACCTTCAATCATCCACAGCAGCTTAGTGCGTTGTATTATTCTACCGCCTTTGTTAAAGGTAAGTATACTACTAGCGCAGTAGATGCAATGAATAATGATCTTCCTCTTACTGATAAGAGCGTTAATTTAGGTTATTCTCCGTTTTTTCGCTGGAATAAACTAAGCTTCAATAGTTCTCAGCCAGTATCTTCAGTCGTTATTCGTCTGGAGCAAGGCTCACTTGGGGTTAATCAATTCGCGGTAGTGGATACACAAAATAAGCTAGTGACAGATTATCATGTTGATAGCAGTGATAATCCAAATAACGTGCTACTAAATGATTTTGTCGCAAGCACTATGCCAGAACATCTGGAAGATAATTGGCAATCTGGTACGGTATTTGATGAAATTTACTATGCTACTTCTTCGTATCAATATCTGCAAGGTAAATCTCCTGATGTCTGGGTGCACCCACAATTAGCTATCTTATTGATGGTTATCGGGGTGCTGATATTTGGAATGTCGCCATTTGCTTGGCGGATTATGCCTGATTTAAGCAGTGTTTTTTTGGTAAGTATAACTTATATTTTTGCGAAGGCGTTATTTAAAGATCGCCGGGTGGCAATTGCGGCATCGTTGCTGATGATGTTTGAATTCATGCATTTCTCGCTTGGCCGTACTGCGTCAATAGATCCGTTTGTTACTTTATTTTTAGCGATAGAGTACTTTTTCTTATACCGCTATATTGAAGCGCGTAAATCAGGAGCTGGTTTTACCGCAGTTTTGCGCTATTTGCTTGCTGCGGCAATCAGCTTTGCTCTTGCACTTAGCTGTAAGTGGAATGCGCTATATTCAGCACCATTTATTGTATTAATCTTGGTTTATGGTGAGTTAATCAAGCAAAAATTTACCGCGGCACGTCTTACTAAAACCGTGCTGAATCTAGCACTATTGTTTATAGTCTTACCCTTAGCTATCTATATGCTGATCTATATCCCTTATGCTTTAATTAATCATGCCGATAATTTGTTTGGTTTTATTTATACTACGCAATTAGGAATTTTGGATTTTAATTTGCATGGATTAACCTATGCTACGCATCCCTATGCGTCTAATTGGTGGAGTTGGCCATTGGATAAAATGCCGTTATCGGTCTATTATTGGCAAAATGATGCGGGTTTATCATCTTCGATTGCATTACTTGGAAATCCAGCAATTTATTGGCTGATGTGGATTACTACGATTATGCTTGGCTATTTATGGATTACGCGTCAAGCGGATTTTCGGGCGGGTTTTTTGTTTCTGGCAATCTGTGCCCAGTATTTACCCTATGCATTAGTCGCGCGGATTAGTTTTATTTATTATTTCTATAGCGTTACGCCATTTTTAATTTTGGGAATTAGCTATTTTATTTATTTGGCGTATCAAAGTAATAAAGCATCTTATCGTTATCTGGTCTATGGCTATTTATTACTAAATATTGCGTTGTTTGCCTTATTCTTTTCTAGTTTAGCTGGTTTAGAAGTACCGCGTAGCTATACGCTGAACTATTTGCATTGGATGACGACTTGGAATTTCTAATTGCTATTGCAAAGGTAGTGCTAAATAATGAGCTGGCATAAAAATTATCGCCAATTATTGGCTGTGATATTAGTTACTCTGATTGCATTGTTACCAGAGTTTTTAATGCGTAGAAATATGGCAAGCTTGTATTATATGTATGAGCATTTTACAACTTATTTTGGTGATTTATGGTATTGCTGGGATAATTACCTCAATAAGGGTTTTCCTTATCCACGTGAGTATCCAGCGCTTATTCAGGTAATTTTTAAAGTTTTATAGTAACTGCTCGCCCACTATCATAAGTCAAATTTGCCACTAAGAGCCCAACTGACTGCAACTAATGGGTTTA
>JAIEPY010000010.1 GCA_019748155.1 Burkholderiales bacterium
GGAGTAACACTAAAAAACCTGTCAAGCTATTTTTTAACTTTTTTTAATATATTTTACTGGGTGAGTGAGCAGTTACGATTTAAATTTAACTCGTCAGTTACCTAAGCGTGCCATGGCATTAGTTCTAGCTGGTGGACGTGGTTCACGTCTACATCAATTAACCGATATTCGCGCTAAACCTGCGGTTTATTTTGGCGGTAAATACCGGATTGTCGATTTTGCATTATCTAACTGCCTTAATTCAGGGATTCGTCGTATTGGTGTGGTTACTCAGTATAAATCACATTCATTACTCCGTCATTTACAACGTGGTTGGAGCTTTTTGCGTGGTGAATTAAATGAGTTTATCGACTTGCTTCCTGCCCAGCAACGGGTGAATGAAGAGCACTGGTATCGTGGAACAGCAGATGCTGTTTACCAAAATATTGATATATTACATTCTTACAATCCTGAATACGTAGTAGTCTTAGCTGGGGATCATATTTATAAAATGGATTATTCTATCATGTTGCAGGATCACGTGGATAAAGGGTATGGTTGTACAGTAGGGTGTATTGAAGTAGCTAAATCGGAAGCCTTTGCTTTTGGTGTAATGGGTGTTAATTACGAACGTAAAATTACCAGTTTTATAGAAAAGCCAGCTAATCCACCAACTATTCCAAATAATCCAGATGTATCATTGGCAAGTATGGGGATTTATATCTTCAATGCGAAATACTTGTATCAATTATTAGAAGAGGATTTAGCTAATCAGAATTCCAGTCATGATTTTGGTAAAGATATTATTCCACGTGTGGTAAGTGAAGGGCAAGCACTGGCTCATCCATTTGCTATGTCATGTATGCCGCAAGGGCAAGCAATTAAGCCTTACTGGCGTGATGTAGGAACGGTTGATGCTTTTTGGTCTGCTAATTTGGATTTAGCATCAAATATGCCTGAACTTAATTTATATGATAAAGATTGGTCGGTTTGGACTTATCAAGAGCAATTGCCGCCAGCTAAATTTGTTCCGGACAATAGTGGAATAAATGGTGTTGCGCATAATACCTTAATTTCCGGTGGTTGTATTGTTTGTGGCTCTAATATTTCACACTCCGTTATGTTCTCTAATGTGAAAGTTGCATCCTTCTGTAAGCTTGATCAAGCTGTGATTTTGCCACGGGTGCAAATTGGTGAAGGCTGTCGTTTAACTAAAGTTGTAATTGACCATGGTTGTGTCATTCCTGCCGGAACTATTATTGGTGAAAATGCAGAATTAGATGCACAGCGTTTTTTCCGTACTGAAGGTGGAGTTGTTTTAGTAACTGGCCAAATGCTGGCTAAGCTTTAAGGGGTAATATTGTTATGCGTGTTTTACATGTTTGTAGTGAGTTATTTCCGTTACTTAAAACTGGTGGTTTGGCTGATGTAACAGCTGCACTGCCTGTAGCACTAGCTGAGTTTGGATGTAATAGTCGTGTGTTGGTGCCGGGTTTTCCGGCATTTATGAATAGTCTTGTTGACAAAAAACTAGTGGCAGAGTTGGGTTCTCAATTTGGAGCTAGTGATGTTCGTCTTTATTTGGCAACGACTCCAGATAGCTTGATAACGATGTATCTTATTGATGCACCCGAACTATTTGATCGAGAGGGTAGTCCTTATGCGGATGTCAATAATCAAGCTTATGCTGATAATTACCTACGCTTTGCTTTGCTTGGCTGGGTGGCAGCTCAGCTAGCTGATGAACTTGATCCAGTCTGGTCGGCTGAGGTCGTGCATGCTCATGATTGGCATGCCGGTTTAGCTCCTGCTTATTTGAAAGCCGAAGAAATTAAGACTGGCCGAAAATTGGCTGCTTCGATTTTTACAGTGCATAATTTAGCTTATCAGGGAATTTTTCCTTATCGGGTTTTAGACGAAATAAATTTACCAGTCTGGTTTTTTAATGTGCATGGCTTAGAGTTTCATGGGCAAGTTTCATTTCTCAAAGCCGGTTTATACTTTGCAGATAAAATAACTACGGTTAGTCCAAGTTATGCTCGTGAAATTCAGGGAGAAGAGCAAGGTTGTGGTTTGCATGGTCTATTGCAAGCTCGTTCACATAATTTAAGCGGTATTTTAAATGGTGTTGATTCCAAAGTATGGAGTCCATCAAATGATTCACTGATTGCTGCCAATTACAATACCCGTTCCGTAGCTGGTAAACAGGTCTGTCGTAATGCTTTACAGGAATACTGTGGGTTAGTTAAGCAGGATGAAAAACCAATTTTTGCTATTGTTAGCCGTCTAACTGAGCAAAAGGGTTTAAATTTAGTTTTGGCTGGAATTGATGAAATACTTAGTCGTGGTGGTCAATTGGTAATTTTAGGTAGTGGCGATACAGAGCTTGAGGCTGCATTTAGTGAGCGAGCTGCTGCTAACCTGGAGTTAATGGCTGTGCGGCTTGGTTATGATGAAGTTCATGCTCATCGGGTTATTGCTGGTAGTGATATAATTATGGTTCCATCACGTTTTGAACCTTGTGGTTTAACACAATTGTATGGCTTGAGCTATGGAACCTTACCATTAGTGCGTAAAGTAGGTGGTTTGGCAGATACTGTCACAGATAGTTCGTTGGAAAATTTAGCTGATGGTATTGCCAGCGGTTTCGTGTTTGATAACTTTGATGTAACGGAATTTAGCGCTGCTGTACGTCGTGCATTTGCCTTGTATGCGCGCAAAGCAGAGTGGAAGCGAGTGCAAAAATGTGCAATGCAGCAGCAATTTGGTTGGGATATAGCCGCTAAAGTTTACCTTGAATTGTATCAGCAAGTAGCTAAGTAGTATTACACGCCCTTATCTATCTTTTGAGGGCTATTTTTTAGTTTAATATTATGTTTTATGAGGAAGTTGTACAATGCATAGAAAATTACGGAATTTAACCTTATGTTTGTGTTTAAGTATTACAGCAAGCGTATTTGCTGAAGAAGCGCTGGTTCTGCAGACTGATTTTGGTTTGAAAGATGGTGCGGTTTCAGCAATGAAAGGCGTTGCCTTTGGGGTGGACAAACAACTCAAGATTTATGATCTAACTCATGAGATTCCAGCCTATAATATCTGGGAAGCATCCTATCGTTTATACCAAACCGCAGAATACTGGCCACAAGGTACGGTTTTTGTGAGTGTGGTAGATCCTGGCGTCGGTACTGATCGTAAATCAGTAGTGTTAAAAACTAAAACCGGACAATATTTTGTTTCACCGGATAATGGTACTTTGACGTTAGTTGCGCAGAAATTTGGAATTGAGAGTGTGCGACAAATTGATGAAAAAGTTAATCGTCTTAAAGGCTCAGAAAAATCATATACCTTTCATGGGCGAGATGTTTATGCTTATACCGGAGCGCGACTTGCTGCTGGAGTAATTGATTATGCTCAGGTTGGTCCGCTGTTAGAGTCAAAAGTTGTGATGATTCCATACCAAGCACCAGAATTAAAAAATGGTGAATTAAACGGTAATATTCCAATTTTAGATATTCAATATGGAAATGTTTGGAGTAATATTGATTCTGGTTTATTTACCCAATTAAATGTAAAAGCTGGCGACACGCTGTGCATCAAGATTAAGCATGGTCAAACTTTAAAATATAGCAGCAAAGCACCGTATGTTGCAAGTTTTGGTGATGTTCCTGATGGTAAGCCTTTGGTTTATCTAAATAGTTTACTAAACGTATCAATTGCTCTAAATACGGCTAATTTCTCTGCTAAATACGATGTGCATTCTGGTCCAGATTGGTCGATTAGTCTAAAAAAATGTGTAACTGCTCGGACTATTTCGCAATAGCGTTGTTGCAAGGGCTCCTCATGTACTTCTGATGTACACTACGTCGCCTTGCGCCGAGCTTTTGCTTCATATTCCAGCAGTTATATACATTTATGTATGGAGCACTTAAAAAAGTATAAATAAAAAATCTAACGGTCTTTTAAACTTGAGTTTGAGGACCGTTATTATTTTATCATCTAATAACTTAAATAAAGGATTTACCGAAAGCTAGTTTTGGTAAATTTAGATGGCTGGCAATTGTTTGCCCGATATCTGAGAAAATTTCACGTACGCCGATATTTAATTCCTTGCCTTGATAATAGCCAATAACCGGAATATGCTCGCGTGTATGATCTGAGCCAGGCCAAGTTGGATCGCAACCATGATCAGCAGTAAAGAGTAAGATATCATCTGCTTGTAAACTCGCGATTAATTCAGGAATCCGCGTGTCAAAATATTCCAAGGCTTCTTTATAACCAACTACATCACGACGATGCCCAAAATTCATATCAAAGTCAACTAAGTTGGTCATGATATAGGTTGGTTTATCAGCCGCGTAAGTTTTAATTGCATCCAGTGTTTTATCGGTTAATTCTGGTAATCCACTGGCTTTAATTTCAACGGTAGTGCCTTGATGAGCATAAATATCGCCAATTTTACCAATCGCAACAACTTCACCACCGTTTTCTTTACATACATCAAGAATAGTTGGTGCACTGGGCAATAGTGAATAATCTTTACGGTTCTTAGTGCGCGCAAAATTTGCTGAAGAGTTGCCATCAAATGGACGAGCAATTACTCGTGCAATATTATACGGCTCGAGTTCTTCACGAACAATTTGACAAAGTTCATAGAGCTTATCCAAGCCGTATGTTTCTTCGTGGCAAGCAATCTGGAATACTGAATCCGCCGATGTATAGAAAATTGGTTTTCCAGTTTTAATATGCTCTTCGCCCAATTCGGCAATAATTGTTGTACCCGAGGCATGACAGTTACCCAAATAATCGGGAAGCTTTGCTCGTGTAACAATTTTATTTAGCAATTCTTGCGGAAAACTATTATCATGATCGCTAAAATACCCCCAGTCAAACTCTACCGGGCAACCACCAATTTCCCAATGTCCACTGGTTGTATCTTTACCAGAGCTTAGTTCACGTGCTGCACCATAAAATCCATTTACGGTATAGTCATTGCTATCTGCGTGTAGCATTTTGCCATTAACTAACTGGTAAGCCTTACCCAAGCCAAGTTTTAACAAATTAGGGATTTTGAATCCCAGATTATGTTCCTTAGCATATTGATCTATATGGCCTAATGTGTCACTGCCTCTATCACCAAACTTATCAGCATCAGGTAGATTGCCAATCCCAAAAGAGTCCAAAACCATTACAATTACACGTTTTTGCATAATCAACCTCCGCTCTTAATATAAATTGTTATTAATAATACTTTCACGATCATTCAGGATATTTAGTACATCGCTTAGGATACTTGAAGCACCAAAACGGAAATTATTAGCATTAATCCAGTCTTTACCCATAATCCGCGCAGTTAATTCTAAGTATTCTTTAGCTTCAGCTACTGAACGAATGCCTCCTGCTGCTTTAAAACCACATGGTTTATTATTCTTTTTAATTGAGTTTAACATAATCTCAGTTGCTTCCAAGGTAGCATTAACCGCTACTTTACCGGTTGAGGTTTTAATAAAATCAGCACCATTGGCAATTGAAATATCACTTGCCAGCTCAATCAATTTAGGATCATTCAGCACACCGCTTTCAATAATTACCTTCAGCGTTTTATTTCCACAAATCTGTTTAGCTTTTTTTATCATTTCAGCGCCGATTGTGCTATCACCATTGATTAATGCTTGATAAGGAAAGACAATATCAACTTCATCCGCACCAAGATCAATAGCTTCCTGCGTTTCTTTTAATGCTAATGCTAAGTCAGCACTACCATGTGGAAAATTAGTTACAGTAGCAATTTTAATGTTTAATTTATTTTGTTGGAAATATTCTTTTGCTGCGGGAATGAATTGACGGAAAATGCAGATTGCTGGAACTGAACCAAATTCAGTGCTGGCTTTTTTACATAATTCGACTACGATTTCATTGGTATCATTATCATTTAATGTAGTTAAATCAATAAGACCTAAAGTTTGTTGTGCTACAGATTTTAAAGACATAATGCCTCCTCTCAGATTAGAATAATTACGATAGTATTGTACCATAATTTGCGGTAGTTTAAGTAAAGCCTGTTTTAAATTGCGGTTATTCCCGACAAAACCAGCATGCCCGCCAGAGCTTAATTTTATAAAGCGGGTATTTTTGTTTAATTGTTCCGCAGTTGGCCAACTCAAAGTTGGAATCATGGGGTCATTAGCTGCTTGGATTAGTAGTGTCGGAACGGTAATATTTTTCAGATAATTAATAGAACTTGACTGTGCATAGTATTCCATTGCATTTTTAAAACTATACATTTGAGTGATATATAGTTCATTAAATTCATCCATAGTTTTTACCTCTGGATGTAAGCTAAAATTTTGCGGAAATTTTTCAGCATAGAGCTTCATTTTAGGAAGTAAACTATTCATGAAATAAGGAACATATAAGCGTTGACTGAGCCCATTGTTCATATGCTTAGATGTTATTTCTAAATCAAATGGCACTGAAATTGCACAAGCTGCAGTTACCATTGCAGATGCCGGATTATTTTCACCAAGAAATTTAAGCATGGCATTACCGCCAAGTGATATTCCTACGATAAAAAGTTGCTGTGGGGTAACTTTTTTAACTGTTTCAACTACTAGTTGAATATCACTAGTAAGTCCGGCATGATATGAACTTAATGTAGCGTTTAATTCTCCGCTACAGCCTCGCGCATGTGCAACGCAACCACGCCAGCCAATTGTTTGCAGATAATGCATAATTCTTTTGGCATAATGACTTTGCGAATTACCTTCCATTCCATGAAATAATATTACTGTAGGTTTATCAATAATTCCCGAGTTTACCCAGTCCAGATCAATAAAATCCCCATCCAATGTATAGATTCGTTGGCGTTGATAATCAAGATTTAGTAAGTGATTAGTCAAGTAACGTGGCCAAATTGTTTGCCAATGACCATTGTTACTTAGGGATTGGAGTCTTTGGTTGGCAAGGATTTTTTTTAGCATAATTATAGTTTAACCGCAATCATTCTAAGCCTAACATAATCTGCATACCATTTTCCATTGCGGTAGAGTGAGTCCCTCCCACAACGGTCTATCTGTTTGAGAAACTCTTGTTGCTGCTCTTCTGAAATAGAAGTTATCACGTTATTGCGAAACATTCTGACCCAGTTTTGTAATCCTTCTTCACCATTAAGTAAAGTTGGGCGTTCAAATAAAATAGCAAAAGTTACTTTAAAACCATTACGCTCTAGAAGAGAGCTGTATTCACTGATTTTGGGGTAGTAATTAATTAACTCTAATTTCCTGAGCTTGAAATCATTAGCCGCAGATTGAATTGCATTTAGAACTTGTGCAACATTACCATGACCACCCATTTCAAAGACAAAGCGACCACTAGGTTTTAAGCTTGCGGCAACATTTTTAATTACTGCTTCGGCATTCATCATCCAATGTAAGGCTGCATTGGAGAAAACTGCATCAAATTTTTCGCTAAATGGAAAAGCTTGTTCTGCATTATGCTGCAAGAAATTAATAGTAGGGTAGTCTTGTTGTGCTTTTTTTATCATTTCAGCCGAGAAGTCAATGCCATAGCATTTAGCTGCAATTTGAGCAATTTTGGCGGTTAATCCACCGCTACCACAACCTAAATCCAAAATCGTTTCATTTTGTTGTGGATTTAATAATTCAACTACATTATCACCGTAGTTAGTTACAAAATTATGTTTATCATTATAAAATTCTGCATTCCATTGATTAGTTGCCATTTTATTTCCTATGAAAAACCTTTATTATTTTTTTGCTGATTTCTTGAGTACCGGAGCTAGGTATTTACCGGTATAACCTTTGTTTAATTTTACAATTTGTTCAGGAGTTCCGGCTGCGATAATTTTACCACCGCCTTCGCCACCTTCCGGACCAAGATCGATAATCCAATCGGCAGTTTTGATTACGTCAAGATTATGTTCAATAACAACTACGGTATTACCATGATCGGCAAATTTATGTAATACTTTGAGTAGCAAATCAATATCATGGAAATGTAAGCCTGTTGTTGGCTCATCCAGAATATACATTGTCCGTCCGGTATCACGTTTGGATAACTCAAGAGCTAATTTAACCCGTTGTGCCTCACCACCAGAGAGGGTTGTTGCTGATTGACCGAGACGAATATAGCCTAAACCAACATCAATTAGTGTTTTTAATTTGCGTGAAATTACCGGAATCGCACTAAAAAATTCCAGTGATTCTTCTACTGTCATTTCTAACACCTCATGGATGTTTTTACCTTTGTAAAGTACTTCCAGTGTTTCACGATTATAACGCTTGCCTTTGCAGGTATCACACAAAACGTAGATATCCGGTAAGAAATGCATTTCAACCTTGATTAGTCCATCACCCTGACAGGCTTCACAACGCCCACCTTTGACATTAAAAGAAAATCTTCCTGGTCCATAACCACGTTCACGAGCTACAGCTACCTGAGTAAATAATTCACGAATTGGCGTGAATAAACCAGTATAGGTAGCTGGATTAGAGCGTGGTGTTCGTCCAATTGGGCTTTGATCAACATTAATTACTTTATCAAAGTGTTCTAGCCCATTGATTTGTTTGAATACATCAGGTGATTGGCTGCTATCGTAGAGATGTTGTGCTAGCGCCCGATAAAGTGTATCATTGATTAAAGTTGATTTACCTGATCCTGATACACCAGTTATGCAGACTAGATTAGCTACTGGGATTTCCAGATTAATTTTTTTAAGATTGTTTCCGCTAGCTTCGGTTAAGGTTAAATATCCTTTATCTTGTTTGCGCCGTTTTGCGGGGATAGCAATTTGTTTAGCTCCTGAGAGATATTGCCCCGTAATAGAGTTGGGACATTTACGAATTTCAGGCGGCAATCCGGCGAAAATTACTTCTCCACCATGTTCACCAGCACCAGGTCCAATATCTATTAGGTAATCGGCATGCAAAATTGCATCTTCGTCATGTTCAACTACAATCACGGTATTACCTAAGTCGCGTAACTTGGTAAGCGTACCGATTAAACGATCATTATCACGTTGATGAAGTCCAATTGATGGTTCATCTAGTACATACATCACACCAGTTAATCCCGAGCCAATTTGGCTGGCTAAACGAATCCGCTGTGCTTCACCGCCTGACAAGGTATCTGCAGAACGATTTAGGGTTAGATAATCTAAACCAACGTCAATTAAAAATCCAAGACGGGTATTAATTTCTTTGACTATTTTGCTTGCGATTTCTTGTTTGTGACCTTCTAAATGCAAGTCACCAAAATACTCATAACATTTTTTTAACTGCCAAGCGCTGATTGCTGATAAATTATACTGTCCAACGGTTACACACTGCGCTTCTTTACGTAAGCGCGAGCCGTGACATTCTGGGCATTCGCGGTTATTTTGATATTTTGCTAGTTCTTCTTTAATATGCGAGCTATCGGTTTCAAAATAACGTCGCTCGAGTGTGTTAACGACACCTTCAAAAGTTTGTTTGCTACTGCGATAGCCACCACGCTCGTTGAGAATATTAAAGTTAATTAATTCATCACCTGAGCCATAGAGCAGTATCTGCTGAATTTTTTTATCTAATTCATTCCATGGTTTTTCGATATCAAATTTATAGTGCTTAGCTAGTGACAATAACATCTGGTAAGTGTATTGATTGCGTTTATCCCAGCCTTTAATCGCACCATCTCCAATCGATAACTCCGAACCAGTTATAACTTTATTGGGATCGAAAAATGTAATGTGTCCTAATCCATCACATTGTGGACATGCGCCAATTGGATTATTGAATGAAAAAATTCGTGGTTCTAATTCAGGTATTGAGTAATCACACTCTGGACAAGCAAACTTACTCGAAAACCATTTTTCGCTGTTATCTTCCAGATTAACTAATTTAATTTTACTTTCGCCATGATTGAGTCCAGTTTCAACCGAATCAGTTAGACGCGGCTTAATATCTTCACGAACTTTTAAACGATCAACGACGATTTCAATGGTATGTTTTTTATTCTTATCTAATAGAGGTGTTTCGCCAAGATTGTAGAGCGTATTATCAATACGGACTTTAGTAAAGCCTAGTGCTTGAATATGATTAAGTAAGTCAATGTGTTCACCTTTGCGATTGACCATCAGCGGAGCCAATAGCATAATCTTACTGTCTATCGGTAATTCGAGAATTGTATCAACAATTTGTCCAACTGACTGAGTTTGCAGGGGATTCTTATGTGTAGGGCAAAATGGTGTACCGGCACGAGCAAAGAGTAGACGTAAATAATCATAGATTTCAGTTACAGTACCAACGGTGGAACGTGGATTATGCGAAGTCGCTTTTTGTTCAATTGAGATTGCAGGCGATAGCCCCTCAATCAAATCGACTTCAGGCTTGTCCATTTGCTGTAAAAACTGTCTGGCGTAAGCGGATAATGATTCAACATAGCGTCGTTGTCCTTCAGCATAAAGCGTATCAAAAGCTAATGATGATTTTCCTGAACCAGATAACCCTGTAATTACAACTAATTTGTTTTTAGGAATATCCAGGTCAATATTTTTTAGGTTATGGGTGCGTGCACCGCGAATGACAATTGTATCTAGCATTCTGATTTGTCTCTTTTAAAAAGGACACTAATTATATCATAAATTGTCACTATCCTTTACCTCCACGATAACAATTATCAACCCGAAATAGAAATGTCACTTAGCTGAAATAGAAATGTCACCACCATAGTAATATCTAAGGTGTAAAA
>JAIEPY010000078.1 GCA_019748155.1 Burkholderiales bacterium
TATTTACTCTGTGGGAATTTTAGCATACTACTCAACCTAAACGCTGGGGTTTATTAGGGGGCTGAGTAGTAACCATTGCAGTATTACTAGTAGTACTTAAAGGTAAAGTTAAATTGGCTGTAAAATAAACCGCAACATCGCTGGGTGCAGGGGCTGGACCAAACAAGATATTAGTTGAAGTAAGCCATGCGCCAATAATGCTTGTACCAGTAGTCATACCTAAATCTGCAGTTAACGGTGCATATATCGAACCTGTTGAATTCCCTAATAAGTATAACGGATCTCCAGTCGTAGTATTAACGAATACTGAACCAGTTCCCATGCCGGCACCTAAATTTTGTGCTGGTGCTGAGCCAGAAGGAGCAGTGACAGTGGTTACCGTTAGAACAGTAGTAGGTGATGAACTACTACTGCTACCTGAACTACATGCTTCCAATATGGCAGTGAGAATTGTAGCCACAACTAATCTCACAGTGTTTTTACTCATTTTAAGGTCTCCTAAAAATTTATAACTCTGAATAATTATCATTGAAATTAGATGTTTTACTCTTGTAAATATATCCAGCCTTACAGTCACAATACTTATCACATGAATAAAACTAACTTATGATACTGGATTATATCAAACATCTTTACATTGTAAATATCTAATCATTTCTTACTGCATAATTAAAATATGTATATTTTTCTCAAAACATTGCCATCACAACATTTCCTTACTTTAAGTAGTAATTGATACTTTTTACAACACTTAATTCTGGAATAATGTAGTGATCTAGCAAGCTCAATAACAGATCTTACACAACAATGCACTTGGCAGATTGCACTATTGCTATACGGTGCGGGCGGAAATCTGTTTCTTGTTGCACCATCTGGATAAATTGTTGTATCTAACTTTGCGCAAATCCCCTCAGGAACATTAAACTGGTTTTAGCGCAAAGTTGCCTTGCCCTTTAACCAATTAAAAAACCAACAGTTGTCTTTGATTGGCGGCATTTAGCCGCCATATTGACTGATTGCGGTCATCAGATTAATTTACCCGGCTATGGACAATTCTCCCCGTTAATTTTATTAAACCAGTTAGTTGTAGAATCTCTCGTTAACTATTGGGCGAAACATCTGTAGGCACTATAATATCATTCAAAAATCTACTCATGAAATTTGATGGATCATTATTTGGCTATCCTCGGCAACAATATAACCACCTGGAGGATTATCTTCCCAATCAGGAATCTCGTACCGGGGAATAATTTTACCATCCCCCAATTGTACGCTGTAATATCCCGGGCGATGGGTATGACCGTGGATAACTGCATCTGCTTGAAAGTTAGTAACATGTTCTGCAATAGAATCATCAACGACCTGATAAATATAATCGGGTTTACTCCCAGTTTGCGCATGAGATTTTTTTTCAAGCTTCTCCTTTAATTTGTAACGTAATGCTAACGGAATCTTGCGCAAAATAAACATTACAATGGGATGCTGCAAAACTCTTTTCATCTTTTGATAACTGAGATCCAAAGTACAAAAAGTATCACCGTGACTAAGTAAGATTCTTTTCTTGGCTATTTCAATAATATGCATATCGTTAATTAGTTGCATACCACACTTAGCAGCAAATATTTTCCCCACGCCAAAATCATGGTTACCACCGCGAAAATAGAGCTTTGTCACAGAACTAAACTGTTGCAAATTATGACGCATTTCACTAATAAACTCATTGTCGTCATCATCTCCTAACCAGTAATCAAAAAAATCGCCCAAAATGTATAGACCATCAATACCGCCACGCCAACTTTTCAATAAATGGTAGAAAAGTTGATTTTTTTCAGGTGTTTGTGGAGAAAGATGTAAATCAGAAATAAATATAAACTTCATGAGCTGCTCTTAATATAAATTTATTCCCAAATTATATACTACTTTTATAAATCACTCATAATTGTTAGAACTCTTTCATCACTAAAAAACTGATATTGTATTTCCTCCGGCGGCACCTGGTTCTTCCAACTCTGCAAAGTAATCTAAAAAAAGGCCGGCTTCATTTTTATCTTTTATTCCATCTTGCTCTTCTCAAAGTATTAAGGGAGTAAGATTAACTTATTTCTACTCTATATCCCTATTTTTTGAATGGGACAGCCCTGTCATGCACAGTCAGTGCGTAATATCAGCTAAAATAATGTATTATGTTTTATAGATATATAAAGTAAATGCCATAATGGCATAAATAACTCATGACAAAAGAATTTAGTAAATTAAGAGGTCGTACTAAAATGCTAAAACATCCAAAGATATACATAGCACTTGCTTTATGTTTAACGGTGGTTTTAGTTGCTGCATGTGGTAGTGGCAATGTAATATCAGGCAACAGTAATTCAAACTATGCGTCCATTAGTGTACCAACTACCACTTATGCTGATACGGCATTAACTAAATTTGCCATTTATACTAGCGTGGGTAATGGAAAAAGCACCTTAACCGAAATAGATACAGGGTCAGGCATATATGTTATTGAATCAAGTTACGCAGGTAGTAATATTCGCTACACTGGCGAAAGTATTACACTAGCATATGACCATAAAAGGACTCAGCGGAGTGGTTTGATTGCTTATACTTCAGTTAATTTTTTATCTGAAAGTGGAGCCTCGCTGATAAGTACCGTAAGCAATCAAGTCCCGGTTGTGGTAGTTCCTGATGGCGTAATTAGCAATGTTGAAAGCCATAATCATGCTATTATGGGAATGTGGCTTGCCGGCAATGCCTCGCCAAGATTATTTCTGCCATATCCTTACAATCAAATGTTCATTATGAATATGCCAAAGCATCAGTTGCTATTTGGTAATTTTAGCATCCAGCAGATGAGTGATTTTGGGATGGTCCAAGCTCCAGAGGCTGCATGTAATAACCGTAGTATCAGGTCTATTTCCACAAATCTCTGTTGGAATGATATGCATTTACCAGTAAAGTATGCTGCGACAAAGGATGGCACTCTAGTTCAGGCTGACTTTAATTCTTTATTTGATAGTGGGGCACGTAGTAGCTTTCAATTTAACGCGCTTCCAGGTTGGTTGGTGGTCAGTAATGATAATAAAATTAAAAATCCAGTAGCTGCTACGATTATAACAACCCAAGGTCCAATGGCGCTGCAATTAACCGAACCTACTTTAGCATTCGCAAACGAATCCAAGGGTGAAATTGTAAATGTAGGTAATAATATTTTTAATTTTTATCAAGTGCTCTATAATCAGATTAATGGACAAGTCGGTTTGAAAAGAGTGGCAAATCCTGAAACCACTACCGTGCCATTAGTATATAATTTACAAGACGAATCAATCGGCTTGCATATGCCATTGATGGTTGGAAAGAATCCACTTTATGCCGGAGTTGATACCGGCTCGGTTGGTTTGCGCGTTTTAGAGAGTGCCATCACTGATAGAACGGGGATTACTCTCACTTCAGAATCTGAGAGTTATAGTTATCAGGATGGAGTAACTCTTATTGGTTTGCTGGCAATAGCACCAGTAACAATAGGTGGTGTAACTGAAAATATTAAATTTATGGTAATTACTAATATAGCTTGTTTACCACAAAAACCAAACTGTCCAAAAGACTTATTTAGCGCCAGTGGACGTGCGGGATTAATGGGGATTGGTCTATATATTGCTGGAAGTACACATGGTGTATGGAATCCATTATCACAGTTACCTGGTGCACTTGCCAATGGTTTCTATCTGGACGGTAATCGCTCTTATCCTGGATTAACGATTGGGTTAAATTCAGATAAGGTAACTGAGTTTGATTATGTTGATTTACAGCCAATTGTCCAACCTGAGTCTAATCCAGCTCCGTATTCGTTGTGGAATGTTAATTTGCCAGCTAGAGTTGAATATCCCTCTAAAGATGGAACTGTGGTGCTTAGCCAAACTGGCTCGGTACTGTATGATACTGGAACGGCAGCTTATACTCTCTATAATGTCGGGCAACAAGAGCAGGGGGTGTTTCCTAGCCATACACAGATTACTCAACAGCAGCAACTTAATGGCAATAAAAGATTTGACTGGTCTTTTGCTACAGGGAATGAGTATTATATAAACTCGGCGGTCAAAGTTGCAGAATCCTTTTCGCTGATCGTTAATACCGGAAATATTCCATTTATTACTTATGATATTTTGTATAATGTCGAAAGTGGAAAAATGGGTTTCAGGACACGCTATACTCAAACAGATTCAAAACTCAATACTCTTGAGAGCTTAATGTTGTACACTACGGACCGATAAAAATAACTTTTCATAAAACTAGAGGTGCAACCTAGCCCTCTAATTTTTTCTTGTCTATTAAATGGCGCCTAAACACGTAACAGTTTTTTGTAACCTTTGGTTTGAGTTATTTTACCCATAATCCAATACATAAAGAGTATTATCACCATTAACAAAATAGTTAGTCCATATGCCGAAGCCCGGCTAACAAGTTCAGCCACTAATGGCGCAAAGCCCGCTAAAGTTATACCGAGGTTAAAACTCAGTGAGCAGGCAGTCATCCGATAGGCTTCATCAAATATCTCCGCAAATAGACTGGTTACAAATGAAGTAACCGCACAAAATCCGGTAACCATTACCAAAAGGCCAATGATTCCCAGCCAGACATTAACGACACTCAGAGCAAAGATTAATGCACCAAAAAGCATTAGCAAAACATAGCGTTTAGCATAACTAACCCTACATGCATGACGATTGGCAAAATAGCCAAAGAGTGGGTATAAAAAGATTGAAACAATCAAAATCCCATTCATCTCCAAGAAGGCAAGCTGTTTACCCAGATGCAAATGTGCCTGCATGTAAGTTACCAGATAAGTAAATAGTATGTAATAAATCGTTCCAGTAGTAAAACTCAGGAGAGACATATAAATCAGCACTTTGGGCTGTTTGGCAAAGATATCTGCAAGAGTAAACTTATGCTCGGCTTCTAAATTATGTTTGGGGAATTCTGGTACCATGCGACTATAAATAAGAAACAGAACCATACTCAAAATAAAAGGAATTCGCCAAACTAATGAAGGAAATCCGCTGTGCGCGGAATTACTAAAGACCGCAATAGAGATACTACCAACCAATGATGCGAGGAAGCAACCTAAAACTGAAATCGTATAAATTAAACTGGTCAAAAAAGGCTTATTGGGAGCATCACTATCGACTGCCACTGCAATCAAACCTGAAAACTGCCCACCTGCCGAAATTCCCTGACAAATGCGCAAAAACACTAAAAGGATTGGTGATAAAATCCCCAGGACTTCGTAACTAGGTAAAAATCCAATTAAAGTAGTTGGGATCGCCATTAGCCAGATGGAGAGATTAACCGCATATAGTTTACCCCTCCGATCACCAATTATTCCAAAAATAAATGAACCCAGTGGGCGCGCTAAAAAACCCACGCCAAAGGTAGCAAATACCAGTAAAAGACTGATAAAAGGAATATTTTTAGGGAAGAAGGTACGTGATATTTGCAAGGCAAATAAGCCATAAATTGTAAAATCATACCATTCCAGTACATTACCAAAAGAAGTCTTAATAAAATCTTGTGATACTTTATCTAATTTAAATTTATTCATTGAAACCCACGCTTTCGTAAATATAATTACTATTTACTGATAAATAACAGCTAATTAAGCAGTGATACTACCGATATATAAAAACATCCGTAAATAAAGCATTTACTTGGTTTATGTAACACCCTTAGTCATATAAGCGATAAATTCAAATTGCTTTTTAACAAATCAGATTTAACATAAACAAACTAGATGGTTAAATAGATTTCAGAATAAAAAATAATGGTGGATAATTCTAGATAGGTAGAATTAGGATTATTGATTTCAAGGTATGTACTTGGTACATGAGAGGTATTGTTTAACATTATAGCTCCTTTCGGATTATTGAAAAAATTATCTGCATCATCCTGTTTAATACAAATAAACCAACTGGTATCCTTCAAAATAAACTATTTAACATAAGTGCCAAATACTGCTGACAAAAACAGCTATAAAATACTTTGGCACGGCTAAGTTTTCAACACTCAATGTGTAATTAAATCCAAATAATTTCATAATTAAGGGCTAATTATAACATCGTTAGGTGCAACGGTCAACCCTTGATACTCTCAAGATAGACAAAATTATTAAGGCCGCAGTATTAACAAACTCATTTGAAATGAAATTACAGCCAAAGTTCGCGCTTATGCTTTAAGGTAATCATTAATATTTATAAGTTTGTATTATTAATTACAGCTCTAATTTCATCTGATAAAATGATGAATTTGCTAGTTTGTAACGATATAATCACATCACAACAATATTTTTAACACTTGTAATCAAAGCCTAGAGAGTGGATAAGTATAGAATCAATTGGAGCGCCATTTTTCATCGGACTAGTAATGCATTTTTATAAATTGGAAGACTAATCAAGGTATGCAATTCACTCTGCCAGTTTTTAAGAAGCCCATGTTCTTGTATATGCTAACTTATGTTTTAACCATCTCGGTGTTGATTATGTTAATTGTTGAGATGGAGTTTCTACGAACCGGGTTAATTCGGGTTGATTCGGCAGATAAAATAATTTTAGATCTTGGTAATAGCAGGTAGTGATAAAACAGCGTATAATTAACTATTAGCAATCGGACATACAACCATAAATAACTGTATAAATTGCTTATTTTGCATAATTTTTAAATAATCTATTTATCAAGGTAATTAAATATGTCTTCATCAATCACCCTCTCTAAAACTCAAAGCCATGATCTGGATTTTGTAATCAATGCCGAAAGACGTCCGGAAAATTGTAATTACGTGTACCAGTGGTCGTACGCAGAGCATCTACAGGCTTTAAGTAATCCCAATCAGACACACTATATTATTAAGCTTGCCGATACTGGCGAAATGGTTGGCTATGTAATTTTGGATGAGGTGCAAAATAGTAGTCATTCAATTAATCTGCGCAGATTAGTCGTGACTAAAAAAGGCTTGGGAATCGGAGCGAAAGCACTAAAAGCAATCCAGCAAATTGCGTTTATTCAATTAAATGCCCATCGCTTATGGCTCGATGTCTTCACCAATAATCAAACAGCTTATCAACTTTATAAAGAAGTCGGCTTTATTGAAGAAGGTAAACTTCGCGAATCATATTTACGCAATGGTACATATGCTTCACAGTATATTATGGCAATTTTGAAATCTGAGTATATTTGATGCAGCAATATCTTCTTCAAGGTTTTGGATTTAAGTTACCCGATGTCATAAGCTACTAATAAAAAGTCCCCAACTAAAAAGTTGGGGGCAAAACATCTAACGAGAAAAAATTATTGTGGTAATGATGGGAAATCTGCATTACAATCATAACGACTATCATTAGCCAAGAAAGTTTTACAACTTTGCTTCATTGTATATTTACTGGTAGTACCATTAGCAGCTGTATTTTGTTTAGAATACATTTGCCAGATAATAACCCCACCGCTACCTTTCTGTTGCGCAGTAATTGTATCAACCAAAGTATTAGTTAATTGTAACTGACCACTCGGATTTTGCGGATATGCGGGTTGATTAACTTCAAAACCAAATTGAATTTTTGAGCTAATATTATATTTAGCTGGCAGAAAGGCAACTTTACCATTTTGGTCAACTGTCAATGAAGCCGCGCTAGGAGCAGTTGATTTCAACCAATTAGTATAATCTTTCATATACGCACCAACCTGACCTGGTAAATCTAATGGACCACCGCCGTAAGGCGCACAAGTAGTCGCATTATCACCACATAAATCATAAGTCATCAGACCAATACTATCAAAACGATCAACGATAGCTTTATCTTTATCAGCTAGGTTATACCATAAACCCTTAAGATTACCCATCCACCATACGCCACCTTTGGTATAAATATCCGCGGCATTATCACCATAGACAAAACCAGTAATCGGACGAGCACCCACTGGAGGAGCAGCAGTTGAGAACATCAAATCTTTAGCATTAGGATTATCTTCCAGTGCATGCATAATTGCTGCCATTTTATCGACAGTCTTAGGCATAATAGCCGGCCCAGAAGAGGTAGCCGCACCACCACCATATTGAACTAAATTAGCATAAGTTGGACCACCCGCTGTATTGATAGCTTTAGCAATATCGGTTGACCATTCACCCGTTGAACCAGGTTTCCACGATACTGCATATTTATCCGCATGCCAGAATTCTTCTGCATCCAAATCAATACCCTGCATACCAAGGTCGTTAGTTAATTTAATTACGTTTTCATATGAAGTTTTAGCAGTTGCAGCTTGAGTTGCATCACTTGGATCTGGGAACCAATCATAGTGAATACCATTAGTTTCAGTTGCTGCAGCACCACATTTATCACCATAAACAGCGTAGTTACAGCTATAATTCCAGCCACCAACTGATAAGAATGCCTGAATATTTTTAGCTTTAGATAATGTTACCGCGGCTTTAAGTTGATTAAACGCAGCAACACCCTGACCATCGCCAGCATTGAAATAATTCATAATCCCTGTATTTGCCAAACTACCTGATACATAGTTAGTTAATGTTGGTTTAACAAAAGAAAATATTACCCGGTTAAAGTTAACTTTAGTTACACGATTTAGATCATCAGTATATTGTTTTAATTGGGCAGGGCTATCAATTAATAAATACACTGTTACCACTTTGTCAGCACTCGGTGTAGGAGTCGGCGTTGGGGTAACACTTGGCACAAACTTAGTTGTAATAGTTTTAGCTGCACTAATAACACCAGTGCTAGTAATCGGATTAGTTACATAACTATTGCTGCTTGCTGTTACCGAAACTCCAAGATTTAAGCCACTTTCAATTTTGTAAACCGGGCTGCTATTGGCTAAAGCAGTATAATTTACATAGCTATATTTATTAACTGCATCAGTGAATATTACGCCTGCGGTATCACCACTTGACAGACCACTAATTGCAACGGTTACATTGTTCTTAGCCATTGTCGATGCTTTCAGCGGAATCGCTAAGGTTGTAGTTTGTGCTTTGGTGATCGTTAATGCTGGCAGACCACTTTCAATATAATACAAACCCTGCAGTGGATCTGCAATACCGGTTGTCATCTTTACCACATATGCATGAGTACTATCACTTGCGGGTAAATCTTCAGTTGTAAATGAAGCACCCTGTTTAACGGTGTAAGTATTTACCACTGCATTGGATGCTTTAGTGTTTAAAATCTGAACTTGTAGATTAGCAGTATAATTAGGAACTACGCTTGCCAAGCTAATTGTTGCTTTACCAGTAGTAACTACTGGAGCAGTATATTTAATAGTTACATTTGAAGTATTGCCCGCGGTTATGCTTGGTGTTGCACCTGGTGTATATGTAACAGTAGTGCTAGCAATTGTTGACCCAGCAACTGTATAGCTACCCGCGTTCAAATCTTTGATTGGCTGGGTATAAACCCCACCTAATGATGCCGTTGGTACCGTAAAATTAGCAATACGGGTTCCGGCAGAGTTAGTTACATTAACACTCAAACCGTTACATGTCGTAGTCCCTGTACAACCAGCTGCACTTGTATCTACCACTACATTTAATGATCCAGTTGTAACTGGTGGTGGAGTTGGGGTAGGGGTAGGCGTAGGACTTGGGCTTGGAGTAGGCGTTGGCGACGGGGTAGGTGTCGGAGTCGGTGACGCACCACTGATTGCAAAACTTCTTTGCGCTTCTGCGTTATCAAAAGTATCACCAAATAGATTTAGACCACCATTAAAAGTAATTGTTTGATTCGCGGCAATGATTGGATTATTATTAGCTGCAGACACATTCGCAATTTGTTGATTACCATTACCTGCGCTAAATACTAGCTTATAGTCAGTATTATTAATCCACCAATTATTTAATGTTCCGACAGTAATTAGTTTTCCTTTGCTATCTTGTGAAGTAAAGCTAATCGTTTGACCAGTAAGACTTTGCTGGCTATTACATGTATTTTTAATATCTAGCGTACCACTTACATACCATGCAGATGTTCCGGCAAAGTTTACACTTCCGCTTAAGCAACTATTACTGCTAAATAGACTTTGCGCATTTTTAGCACTAATTGCTGTAGCAGTCAAGTTTTGCCCGCCACCACCAGCAGTGCTATTACTTCCACCACCACAGGCTGCAAGCAAAAGGCTACCTCCAGCAGCTATTGATACCGCCAGTATATTTAATTTGTGATTTTTTCTCATTTTATTTTCCTCTTTAGCTTCATTTTATTATTATGTACATAATTAAACGCACATTTCCTCTTAATGAGGAATTAATTGTAGCAAAGGAAATATTTATTGTATATAGACATTTTTGTATAACTCTTATACATTTTTGCATATATAATAACTCACTATTTGAATAGAAAATAAAATGCTGGATATATCGCAACTTAAAATAGTCTCAGAACAGTCAGAATTTGATTTTGATTTTATTTATGATGAATTGAAAATGACTTACTGGGCAAATTGGCGAACTAAGGAACAAGTTACTCTGAGTTTTAAAAACTCATATGCAAAAATGGTGTTTTATGAACAACAACCAATCGCATTTGCGCGAATAATCACGGACTGGGTAATTTTTGGTTATTTAGCAGATGTAGTTGTAACCGAGAAGTTTCGTTACTACTCAGCCCCCTAATAAACCCCAGCGTTTAGGTTGAGTAGTATGCTAAAATTCCCACAGAGTAAATAA
>JAIEPY010000036.1 GCA_019748155.1 Burkholderiales bacterium
AATACGATTATATCTAGCAAGCTATGTTGCTTATTTTTGTAGCGTTTATCCTCTAACGAACCAAAACATTCAACGAAGATATTATCAAACACGTTCATTTGTATCACCCTTTTTATTTAGATGACGATAAGATACTATAAGTCAACGAATTTATGCAAGTTTAATATGCGGTTGCTCTGGGAGTATACCCAGAGTAAACGCATCTAAATCTCTTCTCTAAATTGAGGGCTAACATATTTCAAGATACTTTCAGGTCGTGCCCAATTCTGCAGCATCTTCTTTTTTATTGAATTAACTTTCTTACCATATGGTTCAATTGGTTTTAAGAGTGCTAATGCCATCTTCCTAAACCAAGCAAAATTTAATGCCGCAGTTTCATCTCTAATTCGGCAGTCATCTTCTTTAAAAACAACATCTAATGTCCAATGCACTTTATTTTCAATGCCCGTAACCACTCAGCCCATATTAAATTAGTATAAAATCCTGTGGATTTATAAACAACTTTAACATGGCTGATAATACGTTTTGACCCTGCTTTTTAGCCGTAGCTATAAAGCTCCTAATATCCAAGTTTTCCTGAGCATTTTCTAACGATATACAGGTTCCTGATATTTTCTGTTTCACTTTTAATGGTCTTAGGCTTCGCTCCGCCTCATTATTCGTCAGTGGTAAGAATGTATGCCGTAAAAACCTTAAAACTGAACTCTTTTCTTTCTTGAGCCGCTTTAGAAATCTCCAAGTATGATGGCTTTTGCCATAATCATGCTCTTTTAACTCGGCTTCGCCATCTTTGAGCGGCTTATCATACTGCAGATTATATTTTATCCGCGACTTTGCTGAGAAATTCGCTATCCCTGCATTATTCAGAGATTTACTCTCTTCCATTAATCCATGCAAGAAGTCTAATACTTTGTTTGCCCATTTTTGCTTATAGTTTTCAGTTATATCCACACAGTAACGAAATAAATGAGCAAAACAAGATTGGATTCCACGAATTGTTGCTAATCCCTTATACAAGCTCCAACCATCGGCTACCACAAATCCTGTATATTTACCTAAAACACCGCTGGCTGTTATTCCTTCACTGCCCCGTTTTGGACTTGCTTGTAATAACGTATATTTATCTGTACAGTTAACATGTGCCCAGATTATATTTCCAGCCACGTTTATTCCCGTTTCATCCGCATTTATATATTTGCAGGCTAATAACAGTTTCTTTAGTTCTTTCAAATAGCTCTTACCCAACTTATTCGCAAACTCTCGCCGCCAGTTACTTATTGAGCCTTCCGATATTGATAATTCAAACATATCGGTAAACTGTTCTTTTAGTCGCTCATACGACATAAAATGTCTATCCAGCATATATACTGCATAAGCTTTTACCTTTTCACTATAAAAGGCATTGCTCGGTAAATTACTTTCTGGCTTGCTGACCAAACCGCAAGACCCACACTTACAATGAATTAATCTATGCTCGGTAACTACACGCTTTATCTCAACATCAAATTCTTGACGAGCTTCATAGCTTCCGGTAATTCTTAAATCTCGACTGCCACAACTACATTGCTCCAGCATGATCTTCTTGATTCGATCTGGCTTTTTACTTGATTTAAGGTTGTTCCTTTATGACCGTGTTTCCCACCACGGTTCGAGCTTCCACCTCTTCCTGTTACATCATCGTCAGGTTTCTTCTTCTTTTTATTCATATCCGAAGACGGTGGTAAGCTACTATTAGAGCTATCCATCTTTAGTTGTCTTTGGAGCTCTAATATTTCAGTTCCTTGGCTTTTTATAACTAATACTTGTTCTTCTATTAGTTTGGATTGTCCCTCTATTAACTTAGCTTGTTCTGCAACTATCTTGTCATTTTCTGCAATAACACATAGCATCTCAGCTACTATTTTTTGCACAATAGCTTTGCTGCTTTCGTCTATATTTAGACCGTTTATTAGTTCAGAGAAGTTTGCTGTCATCTTTTACTTTAAGTTATGTTCAATTTCAGGATTATACAATAACACAAAGGTATTGAGGCTAAAAATAGGCTGAGTGGTTACGAGCGTTTCTTTAGAATTGGATACACCACTTGCAAAAATCAGCACATCATCATTATGCTGATATTTGGCAAATTGCTTTGCCATCATTCCATTACCGATGATCACTAATTACTACCTTTTAAATAACAACTATAACACTTAAGACCAATTGTCTTTGAATTTTTTGCTACCCATCAATTCTTT
This sequence comes from Burkholderiales bacterium, assembly GCA_019748155.1. GTDB lineage: Bacteria > Pseudomonadota > Gammaproteobacteria > Burkholderiales > UBA11063 > Aquella. The sequence goes on from JAIEPY010000036.1 coordinate 2,238, forward strand.
CCTATTCAGCCCCCTCATCGAGACTTTCAAACTTTTTTCATAAATCTTATTATTGAACGCAATGGTTTGGTCATTCTCCAACTATTTGAATTATAAATACCTTGTAATTCATTTAGTTTTACAAATAATTCATTTCGCGCATTATTTAATTCATCTTTTGCAATCCGCAACGCAATATCCTGTTCTAACTTATCCTCCTTAATCAAATATTGCAAGTTAATATTCTCGCTCACAATTCTGTTAACCTCCACACTAATATCGGATGCCAGTTCCATTGACAATACTGGGTACAACACTCTCAGATAATTATTATACTTTTTGCGTACAGAGCAAAATAAGGCATCCGCAGATATGTTATCTACAACAGTCCCTTCTGAATAATCAGAAACAAATTTACCTTGTGCTCCAATATCAAATGCTATTATAGGAAGACCCGTGGCCATCATTTCATGCGTAGTATAAGAAAATGTTTCAGGCCAAATACTCGGCATCAAAAAGCAATGTATGTCTTTCGAATTTAAAATATCTGGCAGATCACAATGATGATACGTACCATGTAAGTTTAGATATGGCGTATTTTGAAATATAGTATCTGCGTAGTTGCCCAATACATTAATACAAATATTTAACTTTTCTCGCTTTATAAGTTGAAGTAATCCATGAATAATTTGCCTCCCTTTATGTTCATCAATATTGCCTAATACAAATATTTGATAGAATGGATCAAGTTTTACGTGGTTGTGCTTTTGAACTCGAGATATATATGTTAAATCATGAGATAATATCAATATTTTTTTTGAAAATCTAGGAAATGCTTTTAGCCAAATAACTGCAGCGACTCTAGATGGAAAAATAATTGTTACTGCTGAGTCAAATAACGACTCCCATAAAATACGCCAATTATAAATACTTCCTGCATGAATAGATTCACTCATGCACATTTCATGTTTTGAAAATGAAAAAGCTTTTTCTGAACTACAATATTGAGACAAACACTTATTACAGGTGTCAATACTCGGAACATCACAATACTCCATCTTATAGTCTAATAGCATTGTTGATGGGCAAACTGAATAATAATCATGAATATAAACTGTTAAATTCAGTGCATTATCACGAATCAATAAAATAATCTCATTTATTATACCAGTTAAATCTTGAGACCAAATCAAATGATTAATATTTATTTGATAAACGTCATGCTCCTGAATAAATCTAGATAAACTAAAAATACTAAATGTATACTCTATTTCGTTTATATAAATAGTAGCTGTAAAACTTGAATCATACTTTCTAATATCAATTATCATTAAAGGTGATAAACTCTTACGATTCAACAAAAAGGTATAGGCTCCACCATGAAAAACACTATTTAAAAATACCTCACCCTTTTGAGAGAAAAAATCTCTAAGAATATCATGATGAACACAGTAATCATTTTCATTACTAGACATTATAATCCTATGTTAATGTGTCAAATTTAATTTACTAAATCTGACGGTTTAAAATAATTTTCGATATTACTAACACATTGTAATATCAACCAATTTAGAACTTACGCATTGACAGAGATTTATAATTATGCATATGTTATGCCTGTAATGCTGTTGTATTTAATAAACTCAGCAATAATATTATTAAATAATTGTCGCTGCACCTGATACCAATTAGTAATTATTTGTTTGGCTTTCATTATTTCTAATTTGCAAAAGGCTTTGAGTGCACAATAAATATGCGTTCTAATAGTATGGCTTTTGCGAACTTGGAATCTTTCAATATTACAAACCTGTTTAAGTGCTCGATGATAACATTCAATTTGCCAATGTTGATCATGGCTACTTTTAGGTTTCTTCCTACCGCTTACTTCACTGCATTTCGCACTTGAACTCAGGCTTTAAAAATATACTGTGAATCTGATTCTTAAATGCTATATTACTTGTCACCAGCATATCGCGGGTTTCAATCAAATTCAGGATTTGATTATCAGCCTCGCTTCGTAATCTTGCCTCTGGCAACATATCTTTACTCAAGTACTCCGCTAATAATCTAGCGTTATTTTCATCAGTCTTTTTTACCGATTTTGAGATTAGTTTAAATTGCAACGTATTTACTACGTAGATACTCTCTAGCACTAATACTGTTTGAAGCATATTATGTAAGTATAAACGGGTGCGATTAAAAGTGCTCTTTATGCAGCATTAAGGCTTATCCAGTAATTATCCCACTCTTGATTAGCTCGGTGCACTCCAAGGTTAGCCATGGATTCTGCATTATCTTCCAACCACCAAGCGCCTGTAATTTTAATTCTATTCTGGATTATGTATCTATGAGCGCTTTTAATTTCACCAGATCCAATGGGAAGCTGGTTTCTTATTGCCTCATCGTAGTGCAACTGGTGCGTACGATTTTTTAAATAGTTATAGCATTTATACGTAGCACTATCTTCGTGTTCATGTGCATAATTACTGAGGTTGATTAATACCGTTTCATATTTCCCACACTTTAATAATTGCGGTTGCGCATGCAACCATTTTAATGGATCAATTATTGCACATTCATGGGACGCAGCCGCTAAATATTCACTGGCATGATAAAAATCAATAAGGTATTTTGCTTTACCTCCAAATTGTGTTGCTACTTGATCTGCAATCCATGGAGCTCCATCCCCAATAGCATGAATCTGACTATTTCCTCCGCATCCAGCCTTATCTACACAATAGCGGATATGGTTACCTGTGGTTGTTACATCTCCAAATGTTACAGAAAATACCGGGACAGTTGATTTGCTCGAATGAGCCAATGTCAATCTAGCCTCACGGTACATTACTTCTTTGTGTTTTCGGTTGTCACTAGTTTTAGATTTTTTTGTGACTACTATTGGTGCCATGCTGCCATCAGTTTCTGAGATAATAAACGAATCACCTATTCTAGAGCTTAACATCTGCTTACTTTTCCGCATGTTTTTAGCTTTAACGTCTTCTTTTAATTTTTGTTTAATCCTCTTTGCATGCCTAAGTGTCACACTTCGTTCACCACTCACTGGAATACTCACACCATAATGCTCTTTTACTTTACCGCAAGCTTTAGCAAATGACTCATCAGAACCAAAGTCTGTCATAACCCTTTGGAGAGGCAGCGAATAACCGCGCGTATTTGTACCACTTGACATCTTGAACGGGCGCAAAGTTCCTCCTTGCTTTAGGTAGTAACTTTGTTCCAAAACAACTACTTCTCCGTAGGGGGTGTGCCACCAGAGTTTTTTTTAACGTGTCTGTTGGCGTTGAGCATTTGCACAGCTACATTACCAGATACTCGGCTTGACTCTTTATTTGCCCAGCCTTGTAGTAACTCCTGACCTAATTTACGTACTTGTTCAATAACCCTATACTCAGCTTCATCTGCTAATGTAATTAATTCTTTACCACTGTTTGTACTTATTGATAGCATCTCTTTGAATCTATTTTTTAATTCTGGTTGTTGCTCTAATTTATCAAAAAATTCTTTATCCGTCATTACCATAGTTTATGCTCTTAAATTGTTGTTAGTGCTAAATAATATCACGCATTTTGAATAAATACGATTAATTTAACAAAAGAGCACTTTTAATCACACCCAACCTTTGCTAAAAATTTGTCAAACTTAGCAAAGTAAATTACAAGATCGGACACCGATCCAAAATCCTATTCGAGGTACAAGCCTCACTTCGATCTTCGGCAATAGGTGAAAATGGATAGTATCCTTTACGTGATTCAAGTCACAAAATAAAATTCACCCTAAAGCCTATTTACCCTGCTAACAAAAAGTCTTGCAACTCAATTTTAGCAGGGTTTCGTTTATTTATCCGACTCTGACACATTATCATACCGTGCCATTTATAAATAAATTTTTTAACTAGCCAAAATAGTTGCGACAAAATCCTCTACAGGACAAGCACTCTGGAAACATAAAACAGAATCTCGTGCATTGGCTCCAATATTAGCCCAGTCCATTCTACGAGACCATGCTTCTTCAAGAGCCTCTTCAATAAGGTCAACTGTTGGAGCTTTTGCTATAAACCCTGAATAATTATTTTGAACTAATTCTTTATGCCCACCTACATCAGCTAATATTGGAACCCTAGAACACAGCATTGCACCAATTAAAACTATGGGAACACCTTCCATTCGACTAGGCATAATAATACCATGATTATGCAGCCAAATATCCTTTACATCATTTACATACCCACAAAACCTAATATTTTCTATTGCATAATACTCTTTTAGCCGCTCAAGCTGTAATTTATTAGGACCATTCCCATATAAATTAATAATTAGCTTTCGGTTTTTCCATTTCTCTTTTCGTAAAATTTCAAATAATAAGTCTTGTCCTTTATGGATAGTCAACAACCTTGATGGACAGGCCAAATGAAATTCACCATTAACTACCTTAGGAAATGGCATAATCGAATGATATTCGATACCCGCTACAGGATTACAGTGCCTAACAGAATTTGGCAACAAAGTTCCCAGTTGACGCTCCATTAACAGCTTATTATTCTCACAAGTAAAAAAAACCTTTTCTGCTTTTAAATAACTATTTATTATTTTTTCGGCACAAAAATCATCTGACCACCATCCTTCTTTCGTTAGCTGATTTACAATAAAATAATTGACGCCTCTATTCAAACACTCAACGGCCCACTCCGCACCCTCGTTATGATCCCCCTGAATAAGCACTACTTTGTCTGGAATAAACTTATCTAAAACGCCAAACCGTGTTTCATTAAAAAAGAAAACCTCCACAGATTTGGAAATAAGAGAAGCTATCACTTTTGGTAAAATATCCCTACTCCATATGACAATAGCCACATCTATACCCGCCTCAAGCATATGATATATAGCATCAACCCATAAAACATAGTCACCGCCACCAACCTGAGTACTTGGATTTAAAGAAACAAATAATACCCTATCAGCTGGATATACTAATTTGCTCAAATTATTTATTCCCAAATTAACTGTTCGATCATTAAAATTGTAATCTCTTAAAATAAACTCACTTACTTTATTTAAAACATCTTGATTAATTTTAATATTTTTTAGTATAAAGCTTAAAATTGAAAGAATTTCATTTAAATAGTCATCTTGATTTCTAAATTTATTTGTGACTGCGCCCTCATGTCTCCTAAAAGAATTAAGCGGTACCTCATAATATGCGAGATTACTATTCAAACAAATTTGCGAATATAAATACCAATCGCCACAATAATTATAACTTGCCAGTTCAGACATAATTGCATCTGTTATACACGATCGCCTAATCAAACAAGAACCTGAATTAACAATAATATTCCTATATATAAAAGAATCTCTAAGCTCTTTGTGTCCAAAAATTTTATATGCCTTCCGCCACTTATTAATATCTATATCATTAGTATGAGATAAAATATTTTCTTGCGTTTGCTCACCCAACGAATTAACCAGCCTTGACTGGCAATATGCAATACCAACATCATTATCAATAAAATACTTTGAAAGATTTTCTAGTAACATTAGATCACAAAAATCATCTGCTTCTGCGATCCAAACGAGCTGCCCTCTAGCTAATTTAATACCTTTGACCCATTGTTTAAATACACCTTGGTTCTTATCATTTTTTAATATCCTATATGATACTCCTGATGATAGAAGCAGATGTTCAGCTAAGATAGAGCTATCATCTGAAGAATTATCATCTAAAAATATTATTTCAAGTGGTTTATATGATTGATTTATTATAGAAAGTAATCGTTGACGCAAATACTGTGCATAGTTAAAATTTGGCACAATGACCGAGATAGTTGGCTGAAAACAAAAACATTTTGATAATAATTGAATATAATAATCAACAATAGACTCCTCTGGTACTTGCTTAGTATAATTAAGTGTCGTATCAGCAATTTCATGAAAACAGACATTCAAATATAAAAAATTTGATATATTACTAGCAGTGGAGATAATTTCCCCGTTAGATATCTTCAATAAAGCAGAATTTATTTCACTATAATATTTATCTGAGCAATATTCAGAATAATCATGTATTACAATTTGGTACTTAAACCCAAATTTTTCTAAATATGGAATAAATAAATATCCAAATTTTGCAACTGTTAAACATTTATCAATAGCACGGCTATAAAATCCCTGAAACAAAACATCTAAATAACAATCATTTTGAACGCTATCTTGATAATCTTGTTCTATACATTTTACAAGACAAAAGGAATTAAAAACATCAAACAAATTACCACGAACAAGACCGATAACAATTATAGTCTTATAATTCAATTCATATAACTTTCTTGCAATTGAAAGTGTTAACAAAGTATCTTGTTCTTCAGCGAATGTATCTACTATTAATAACATGGCGGCTCTACAATCAATTGCATCAAGTTCTTTTCCAAAAGCATCATCAAAAGTGATAGATGACAACTCATTTATTTTATATTTTATTTTTTGTCCAAATAAAATATAATGGGTTAAAGGATCTAACAAATCATCTTTATTATACTTATTCTGATAATAATTAGAATTAAAAACACTATTAGGATTTCGACCTTCCCGCCATCCATGGTGATAATAGTGAAGTAACGGATCCATACCTGATTTTCTTACATCGGGGTACTGCTCTAAATAAAAGTCACTATCAAACATACCGCTATCTTTAATTAGAATAATTTGTTCCCAATTATTGCCATATAAATCTTTTAGATAACGTTTATGTAAAAAACTTTTTATTCCTTGTTTAAGACCTAGCAACATCATTTCTTGATATAAGTCTTTTAGAATAATGCGTTTTCCACGACTTTCTAAAAAAGATTTACTGTGTTTTAAATACTTTTGTATTTTTTTCATATTATTGCCACCTATTTTTAAAGGTCGTACATTTGATTCACTGGACACCATCCATAACATTCTTTAGCGATTGTCATAATTTTGCTGTACCCACTGTTGATATTCACCACTTAATACATGTTCAACCCACTCATGATTATCTAAATACCACTCTACAGTCTTCTTAATCCCACTCTCAAAGTTTTCCTGTGGCTGCCAGCCCAGTTCGGTTTGAATCTTGGTTGGATCCATCGCATAGCGATAATCATGTCCGGCACGATCGGTTACATAAGTAATCTGATTCGCATATGATGAGCTATCGGCTTTAGGTTTTAACTGATCCAGAATTTTACAAATAGTTTGCACTACTTCCAAATTGGTTTTGTCATTATGACCACCGATACAGTAGCTTTCGCCAAGTTGTCCTTTTTCATAAGCCAGAATTATACCTTTGGCATGATCTTCGACATACAGCCAGTCTCGAACATTATCACCTTTACCGTAAATTGGTAGATCTTTACCAGCTAAGGCATTGTTTATTACCAACGGAATCAGTTTTTCCAGAAAGTAATATGGACCGTAGTTATTGGTACAATTGGTAATCACGATTGGTAAATTATAGGTATGATACCATGCGCGCACCAGCATATCGCTGCTGGCTTTAGATGATGAATATGGGCTCTGCGCGGATCGTAAGCGGTAGTCTCGCTAAAATAGCCACTATCGCTCAATGAACCAAATACTTCATCGGTCGAGATATGCACAAATTTAAACTGGGTCTTATCTTCCAGTTGATTGTAGTATTCTCTGGCACATTCCAGCAAATTATAAGTTCCGACAATATTAGTTTGGATAAATTCACCCGGTCCAACTATTGAACGATCCACATGGCTTTCTGCTGCCAGATGCAGAACTCCTACCGGTTGATAATGTTTGAATATTCTCGTGATATTCTCTTTATCACAAATATCGACCTGTTCAAAGTGGTAGCGTGGGTTGCCACTAATTTCCTTCAATGATTCCAAATTACCAGCGTAAGTCAGCTTATCAATATTCACCACCTGATAATCATGATGATTAATCAACTGACGTACTACTGCAGAACCGATAAATCCAGCACCACCAGTCACCAGTAAGTTTTTTTTATTCATTTTTTTCTCATATACAAAATTAATTTCAGCATCCACTAGTGGTGGTTGCTGCTTATCTTTGGTTGATAGAATCAAGGCATCAAATTTTGGCCAGATTATTCCGATTTGCGGGTCATCATATTTGATACCACGCTCACACTCCGGCGCATATTCATTGGTAGTCTTGTATAAAAACTCGGTATCATCTTCCAGTGTAACAAAACCGTGGGCAAAACCTTCAGGGATCCATACAATTGATCCTGTGCGTGTGGGTTTAGCTGATAGTGCAGCCCACGCAATACGCCATTGTAGAATTTTGAATGGTTATCCTGAATAAATTCAGCGCTAATACCGTTAGCATGAAATAATATGTATCAGCAATTCCACTATGCTTCATCGTAAATAGTAGCCTTATTTTATTTTTGCTAGCTTACGTAAAGGTTTAGTTATTTTCCAGCTGCGACTATTGTACACGCCACTCAATTCTGCCTGAGTGGAACTCAATTCTGCCTGAGTGGAACTCAATTCTGCCTGAGTGGAACTCAATTCTGCCT
>JAIEPY010000024.1 GCA_019748155.1 Burkholderiales bacterium
ATTTGGGTTTAAAAGTCCAAATGAGATGGTAGCTCAAGAGATTGCCTCTTGGTGCACCTGATTTCTGCGGATGCATCATGTTCAAAAACATGAACTTACATCGTTATTATTGTGCTTTTTAACTCACAGGTTCTAAGCTAAATAAGAGCTACATTTAAGCTGATTTGAAATATCAATAGGCGGGCGCAGCGCGAAGCCTACAATTAGAGCAGCTGAATGAGCTTGACAAGGCGCATCTGATTACTCGTGTAATATGGAATATATACTATGAAGCAATTAACTGAGGGCGATAAACGTTTGATTGATGAGGTAATGCTCCCATTCTTGCGTAATTTACAACATCTTCGGATTGTTGTTGGTGCTTTTAATCTAGATGGTGAATTTATTTTTATCAGTGATCATGCCAGAAAAACTCGCGGCACCAAAAAAGATACACTTATTGGAACTAAATATAAAGACCTCGAGGATAAATCAGGAATCATTGTCGCTGAAGCAGAGAAAATTCGTTTGAGAGTAATTGAAACTAAGCGTATAATAAGCTATACTTTGATAAGTAATAACATAGACCCCGAATGCAGAATAGAATTTCCCATATATACAGCACAACATATTCCATTTTTCAATGAAAAACACGAAGTAATTGCATCATATATTACTACTTCACCCGTTACACCATTAAATTTAGAAAGAATTATGTTTAACAAAATAACCTCGTTATCTAACCCTGTTTGCACAGTAGAGCTAAGTAAAAGACAGCACGAAATATTATTTTTATTATGCTATAACATAAATCAAAATAAAATTGCTGAGTATTTAGGTGTGACCAGAGGTACAGTAAGTAAAACTATTTTTGAACAATTAATCCCTAAATTTAAAAATGTATACAATATTGATGACTTAGTAAATCAAGCTTTAGCAAATGGAGTAAACTATCGTTTTCCACCAAGCTTAATTCACCCTAAGATATTCATAGTTGAACATTAAGCTTAGATTAATTATTATTTCGTCTCTCCTCCGCATCTAACTTAATTTGGATTTCATATATATGTTTTCATTAAGCTTAGTTAGCTTAATTGGAGTAATAATTCTTTCTCCTTTAACTGCTAATATGCAAGCTGGATTTTCAGATACTACATCTGGCAATTAACAATGATAGCCATATTTTAAATACTTTTATGGCTGTTATCGGTTTACGGGATGGTACTGCTTAAATAGCGCGAAAAGGGTATGGGGATTATTACACCCCCATATAGGAGAAATACAGCTAAAATATTTTATTCATTCAACAATGGGGCTTTTTTCTGATTATTATCAAATAATTCAACCACAAAATGGTATCTGCAATTAATACTAACCATAATATAGGATCATAGAGATAATCCCAGAGATTATTTGAGGATTGTAGGCGGAAATAGAAACCTAGCAAAGCCAGTAGCCATACATACCCCATACGGCGATTATATATGATCAAAATAAAAATAATAGCTGCTGTTAATAATAGCATTGGCAGCGATAGATAGCCTAGGTGATAAACATCAAAACTAATAAAACTAAAAGTAGAAAGATATAGGATACAGCCAATAAATAATAAAAATAACCGTTCATAGCGTGAAAGAACAGCCCTCCTGCTCCCACTAAAATCAAACTGGTTAGCAATGATTGATAACATTAAAGCACCACTGGCAATGCTCACATCTCCAGTGGCACCACGCAATAGCTCAACCAAAGAGCTAGTTCGGTAAAGTGGAATAAAATTCTCACCTAAAATAAGCAAACAAAACACCAAGCTACTGAAAAACAATGAACGTTTTGGCAACCCCAATGAATAGACCAATAATAACGCAATTGCAAGTGAGTAAATAATTCTTTGTATAACTTCAATACTGGACATTGTTCAATATCCTATCCAACCATTCTCGATTAAGTCTTACGTGCTTTATAACTTTGCGATCATCGGTATACATAATATCAACTATATCTTCATTGATCTGAATCGAAGGATAAGAAAACTCCTTACCATGCTGATTTTCTAAATCGTAGAAAGGTTGCCAGTTGATACCATCACGAGAAAGCGCCAATTTCAATTGACTACGGTCATCCTGATTGTAAACCATAAGAAGTCTACCGCTACCTAAGTTCGCCACAACTAGCGATGAATCAGGGTTTAATAAATTAGTTTTTTGCGGCGCTGACCAGCTTAAACCTGCATTAGATGAAAATGAGGCATATAAATTTCGAACTTCGCTAGGCTTATTGGCATTCCGAAAGTAAACCCATGCCTTTTCACTGCTAAGCGCAACCAAGCTCGGCTGTATCATCTTATCTTTAGCCGTAATGCGAATTTGCTCGACAAATTTCCCATCATAATTAAAGCGCAATAATTCTGGATATTTACGCCCTAGTTCCATATAAACAGGTAAATAAAATCCACCATCACTTAAAGTTACCGCAGAAGTTCGCACTAAAGTACTAATATTAAAAAATGGACTAATAACTATACGTTCTGGCTCACTCCAATGAATTCCACCATCAGTAGAAGTTAAATGGTTTAGGGCACTCCCCGACCAACCACCGATGCTAACAGAGACGACAAACAGATGTAAAACTCCATTTTCAGCACGATAAATCACTGGATTTCCAACTTTTATCACATAACGATGATTTGCTTTAGCAATCATTTGTGGATCAACCAATGCAGTAGCCATACTCCATTTTCCATTATGGTATGTCGAGCGCCATATTTTGACATCAGGACTCCCCTCTTTAGTTCCAGCAAACCAAAATGCCAATAAATCACCATTAGGTAGCATGGTAAATGAAGAACTATGTGCGGCAGGCAGATATGCGGGCTGTGGGATAATTTGCGATTCAAAAACTGCTGCTACAGCAGGTGAATACTGATACGGCAAGGAGCTCGAATCTAAGCGAAACCTGACATATTGATGGTCTTCCTGCGAGTAATTAAGATAGAGCACATAAGTAAGCCAAAGCAAAATTACTAATGCTACAGCCTTCAATGGTTGAAAATGCATGATTTAATTAGCACCTAACTCATTTATTTCACTAACCAGTTTAATCACATTATAAGTGCTTTGTAATCGGAATCTAGCCGGATTGAGAATAATTTGTTTGTATAGCTCAGGATGGTGCGGGCAAGCGCCAATAGCAGCTTGATTATCAATAGTATATCCAAGCACTTCATTACAAATCTGATCGTAACGCACTTTAGATGACTCATCCAAAAAATGTACGGCTGTCACTTGATCCAGTGATTTACCACCAAGTTTAATATAGCCATTACTTCCGATAATAATTAAGCTAACCTCAATATTACTAGGCTCTGCAGCCAAAGTTACTTCTAAAGTTCCCCCAAAATCACCAAAATCTAACAACGCATATGCGCTATCGTCGACTTCACTATCTTTAAATTTAGTTTTAAAAAATTGTGCAGCAGTGACTTTTGGTACACCCAACAGATACTGCATGATATCTAAATAATGAATCCCAAATTCAAATAAAACCCCACCACACTCGGTGTAAGTTCCACGCCAACCAGTAAAATAATCCAGCGGACGTTGCCAGCGTTGCACTAAACTACTACTACGAATATCGCCCAGCAACCCATGCTTAAGCACTTGCTCAACCAGCCCAATTGAATGATTAAGACGTACTTGCAACACACAAAAAACTTCGACGCGGTTCTGCAGCGCAAGTTCTTGCAACTCCACCAGTTCTTCGACACTAAATGTCGCAGGCTTTTCCAAAATAACATGCTTATGGCTGGCAATTGCTTTCTTTGCCTGAGTATAATGTAAATGGCTGGGAGTTAACAAAATAACACAGTTTACGGCTGGATCATTATAGGCTTCTTCTTCATTCTGATATAAGCGCTGAGAAACTAATTCAGATGCATACTTAGCAGTAGTGATTGGGTTGGGATCATAGTATGCGATAAAATCATAATGTTCTGGATTTGCTTTTAGTGCTGCTAAATGACGGCTAAAGATTGAACCGCAACCTAAAACCGCAACCTGATACTTAGCCATATAACTTACCTCTAAATTTTAGGTAAAACAATTCGAGCTTTTTCGCTGGCACGATAAAGAACAATCAGCTTACCAATATGCTGCACAAAACTAGAATTTGTTGCCGCACATAAATCTTCAATTATTGCCTCGCGAGCAGAGCGCTCATCACCTAAAACACGAATCTTAATTAATTCATGAGCATTTAAGCTAGTATCAATTTCTTTTAAAACACTTTCCGTTACACCGTTATTACCAATCATAACCACAGGTTGCAAATCATGCGCCAAACCTTTAAGAAATTGACGTTGTTTGACTGTTAGCTGTTGCATATTATTCCTTCATTATTTATTTTAATTTTGCTACCAGTATTATATACTTAAACGGATTATAAATACCAGTAAATGCTTCCCAGCAATAGCATATTAAAACTCCAGCCGTTCAAATAAACCGCTGGAGTTTTACCAAGTCAGATGAATCTGATTGAATATAGCTTACTAAGTTAGTTTAAATCAAAGCAACTACACATGAAATTACGATCACCATGCGCATCATCAATCCGATTTACCGAAGGAAACACCTTGTTGCTCTCCAAGTTAACCATTGGAAAACAAGCAACTTGTTGTGAATATGGTTTATCCCAGGTCATTAAATCAGCCAGTGTATGCGGTGCATTTTTCAATGGATTATTAAGTTCATCAAAACTACCATTTAATACTTGTTGCACTTCGGCATAAATTGAAGCCATCGCAGCGATAAAACGATCTAATTCATCTTTCGACTCACTCTCGGTTGGCTCAATCATTAAAGTTCCTGGAACAGGGAATGACATAGTAGGTGCATGGAAGCCATAATCCATTAAGCGCTTGGCAAAATCGACCTCAGTAATTCCGCTTTCTGCTTTTAATGGACGTAAATCGATAATACACTCATGCGCAACTTTTTGATTTTGCCCAGTATATAAAATCGGGTAGCCAATTTTAGCTAAATGATGTGCCACATAGTTAGCGTTTAGAATAGCCACTTTAGTTGACTGCTCAAGACCATACTCACCAAGCATCGTGATATACATCCAGGAAATTGCCAAGATTGAAGCGCTACCAAATGGAGCACTAGAAACCGCACTGCGAGTTACATCAAATGCAGTATCAAAAATTGGATTTAACGGCAGAAAATCAACCAAGTGTTGTTTAACACCAATTGGTCCCATACCAGGTCCGCCGCCGCCGTGAGGAATCGCAAAAGTTTTATGCAGATTCATATGCGAGACATCAGCACCAAGTTCTGCAGGTTTAACTAATCCCACCAAAGCATTCAAATTAGCGCCATCCATATATACTTGACCGCCATTGTCATGAATAATTTGGCAAATTTCCTTAATACTTGCTTCAAATACCCCATGCGTTGATGGATAAGTAATCATCAAACATGCTAAACGCTCACGATATTGCTCAGCTTTCGCACGCATATCTGCAACTTCAACGTTTCCTGATTCATCACAATTAACCACGATAACTTCCATGCCCATCATTTGCGCGGTTGCTGGATTGGTACCGTGTGCGGAGCGTGGAATCAAGCAGATATCACGTGTAGACTGCCCAAGGCTAGCCTGATAGCGGCGAATTGCCAATAAACCAGTATATTCCCCTTGCGCGCCAGAGTTTGGTTGCATACAGACATCGTCAAAACCAGTAATATCTTTAAGCTGTTGCTTTAAACCGTTAATCAATGTTACATAGCCTTGAACACTCTCACGTGGTGCAAACGGATGAATATTTGCCATTTGCGGCCAAGATAACGGCTCTAGCTCAGCAGCGGCATTTAATTTCATAGTACACGAACCCAGCGGAATCATACTGTGCACCAAAGAAATATCTTTATTTTCCAAATATTTCAAATAGCGCATCATTTTAGTTTCACTATGGTAATTACTAAATACTTCGTGAGCTAGGATTGCATCTTGACGATAGAGATCATTTTGATTAGCTAGTAGTGTTTCCGCATCAGGAAGAATCAGCTCTTGATTATTACAAATTAAGCTTACCAAATCCTCGATTTCAGCAACAGATGCACTCTCACCCACCGAAATAAATAATTTACCATCATACTCACCGATTGCATAGCCATTATCATTCAATTTAGTCATAAGCGTAGTAGAATCAGCGTATTCAAAACTTAAAGTGTCAAATAAACAATCTTGATTAAATACTTTAATCCCATAATGGCGTAAATTATGTGCCAGTAGATTAGCGAAATAAGTGATACGTTTAGCAATCATTTTAAGACCATCAGCACCATGATAAGTCGCGTAGAATCCAGCCATATTTGCTAGTAATACCTGAGCAGTACAAATATTTGAAGTAGCTTTCTCACGCCGAATATGCTGTTCTCGAGTCTGCAATGCCATTCTGAGTGCTTTTTTACCACGACTATCAACCGAAACACCAATGATGCGACCTGGCATCAAGCGTTTGTGAGCATCTTTGGTTGCCATATAGGCTGCAGACGGACCACCAAAACCGATAGGAATACCGAAGCGTTGCGTAGAACCAATTGCAATATCGGCACCCTGCGCTGCAGGAGACTTAAACAATACTAAAGACATAATATCACAAGCCATAACCACAATCAGTTTTGGCGCCTGTTGTTTCCACCCACTAATTTGACTGGTAAAATCTTTAGTAGTACCATACAAATCTGGATTTTGAATAAAACAGCCAAATCCCTGAGTTGCGTCAACTTGGCTAATATCTGTCACCACTAATTCAATTTCCAGATACTGTGCCCGAGTTTGCATAACACTTAAAGTTTGCGGAAAAATATTTTGGTCAACAAAAAACTTATTCCCTGCATTTGGGTTTACCCGCTTAGCCATTGCCATTGCTTCCGCGGCCGCGGTTGCTTCATCCAGCAAAGATGCATTAGCTAAATCAAATCCGGTTAAATCAATTAACATTTGTTGATAGTTTAATAAGGCCTCCAAACGACCTTGTGAGACTTCAGCCTGATATGGCGTATATGCGGTATACCAACCCGGGTTTTCAAAAATATTACGACGAATCACTGATGGAGTAATCGTATCGTAGTAGCCTAAACCAATATAATTCTTATAGACAATATTGGCATCCAAAATTGCTTTAATTTCAGACAGTGCCTGATCTTCACTCAAACCAACCTTTTGAGTAGTTTTAGTTTTGCTGATTAAATCAGTTGGTATAACCTGATCAATAAACTGATCTAAGTTATTACAACCCAAATCATCTAACATTGCTGCTTGTTGTTGCTGACTAAGTCCAATGTGACGCTTACAAAATTCATTCATGCTAAGTATCCTAAATTATTAATAATCAAATAGTGAAATATGATACAAGTATAAAAAAACCCCGTTCAAAATTAAACAGGGTCTTCAATGGTATTATTAGCCAATCAGTGCTTTATACTTATCAGCACTCATTAAGCCGTCTAATTCTGCCACATCTGCTAATTTTACTTTAAACAGCCATCCTGCCGCGTGTGGTTCGGTGTTTGCCAACGTTGGATCTGCAACCACCTCATCATTAACCTCAACCACAACACCGGCAACTGGTGAATATAAATCTGAAGCAGCTTTTACTGATTCAACGACACCTATTGTGTCACCTGTAGCAATACTTGTGCCAACAGCAGGTAATTCCACATAAACCAAATCACCCAAAAGCTCTTGAGCATGATTCGTAATCCCTACACTTACAACTCCATCCGCTTCAAGTCTAACCCACTCATGCGTGTCGACAAACTTCATATCACTGCTATACATAATTGCTCCTTTAAGCATTAATTAAACATTTTTTTGCCATTGCGTACGAATGGCAAACTGATTATTCTTACCGCTTCGTGATTACCACGAATATCAACACTCGCAGAATCAACTTCAAGCGCAGCACTAATTCGTGCAATTGCAATCGAAACTTTTAGACTTGGTGAAAAAGTACCACTGGTAACTACTCCACACTCTACACCATCAACATAGACTTTTTGTCCATCACGCAGTACACCTTTACCCTGTAAAACCAAACCAACCTGCTTATATTGATCAGTTGAAATTTTAGCCAGCTGATAGGCATTCTTACCAATAAAATCACGCGTTTCGTCACTTAAATCAACCACCCAATCCATACCGCAGGCAACTGGTGTGATAGTTTCATCCATTTCATGCCCATATAAATTCATGCCAGCTTCTAAGCGTAAAGTATCTCTGGCACCAAGTCCACAAGGCGCTACGCCATGTTCGAGCAATAAACTCCAAAACGCGTTAGCTTCTGTCCGAGGCAGCATAATTTCTAAACCATTTTCTCCGGTATAACCAGTTCGGGCATAAAAATAGCTATTATCCTCCACTGCGACAAAGGGCTTAAGCTGTTCTAATTTATCTTTCACATGTGGATGAGCTGCAATAACTTTACTAATTGCATTTGGCCCTTGTACTGCCAGCATCGCCAAATCGCGGCGTGGGAACAATTCTACTTTAAAATTTGCAGCAACCTGTTTAATCCAATTTAAATCTTTTGCTTCGGTTGCTGCATTGGTGACCAAACGATAACCAAATGGCATCAGATAAACAATCAAATCATCAATAACGCCAGCTTCACGATTAAGTAACCCGGAGTATAGAGCTTTACCTACTCCAAATTTATCTAATTTTGCAACATCATTACTAATTAAATGACGAAAAAAGTCTTTAGCATCGACCCCGTGGATATCCGTAACCACCATATGCGAAACATCAAACATTCCCGCATCATTACGCACTTGCTCATGTTCTTTTATTTGCGAACCATAATTTACCGGTAATGCCCAACCACCAAAATCAACAACCTTACCATTGCTATCTAAATGGCTTTGATAAAAAGGAGTATAGTTCATGTACTAGCCTTAAAAAATTTGAATCGCGTAATTATACAACTTTTCTTACTCATGTGAACTAGAATAAACCATTTTCTAGCTGCTTTCAATTGTGCAGCTGCTCAATATTATTTATACACACTACTTAGTTGGATCAACCCAAGTATTTGCCAAAGCATTTTGAAGGGTATCTTTTTGCGCTGCAGTAAAGTTAGTCTCTGCCATCGGCTTAACATCAAAAGTTGCCATTGCCTGTACCAATAAGTCAATTGAGATATTGGAAATATGTTTTCCATCCGCAAGCTCAATTTGTTCAATCTTATTTGTACTACCAGAATACCAATTTTTAACTGTCATTTTATCTTGATTGGTCAGATTATTAATGCTTAAGTCTTTACCTTCTTTCTTAAACCATAAATCTTCTTTTTTTATTCCCTCACCAAGCTTCATAACATCATTGCCACTGGTGTCCTGTATTATATCAGCTCCATCACCTTTATTGAAGATATAGCTATCATTACCACTGCTGCCATTGAGTACATCATTACCCGTCCCTCCAACTATAATATCATTACCAGCTCCGGCATTAATTATGTCATCGCCAGCTCCAGCCAGAATAACATCATCACCGCTACCACTGGTGATATTATCTTTACTATTTCCACTGAGAATAATTTGATTATTACCATTTCCAGCATTGATTGTATTGCTACCATTACTGCTAATTGAAATATTATCATTTCCTGTCCCAGTGGTAATTGTATTCATATCATTAGTTAGCTGTTGATTATTGAGTGCTAGTGTCATGTTACCAAGTGTGTCGCTCAGTTTGACTTGTGTTCCAGTTAGATCGTAGCTATCATCACCATAGTTATTAGCGATAGTTGTAGCAGCTCCAGTTGCGGTTATTTTAACCGTATCATTGCCATCACCAAGATTTAACGTAAGTTTATCCTGAGCTTCATTGCTAGTTATTTCCAGTACATCATCACCAGCTCCACTATTTAAGGTTAAACTACCAGCATAGCTTTTAATCACGTCATTGCCACTGCCACTAGTAACTGTGTTGCTACTATTACCGCTGAGAGTAATTTGGTTAGTTCCATTACCGACATTAATTGTATTGCTACCATTGCTCTTGACCGCAATCGTATCGTTGCCAGCGCCCGTGCTGATGGAGTTGTTATCACCACTTAGCTGTGAATTATTAAGATTTACTGTGTTATCGCCACTACTTAAGGTTATTTGTGAGCGAATATTGTTGATATTAATCTGGTCATTACCACTGCTACTGCTTACTCGAGCCAGCTCACCACCATTGCCGTTAAGCTGCACGCTATCGTTACCGGCTCCTAGATTGATGGTATAATTATTGGTATTTTGCGTTGTCGTGATTGTCACATTATCATCGCCATCACCACTGCTAATGGTAGAAGTTCCAGCACCGATTGTTATGTTGTCATTTCCACTACCGGTTGTTATCTTATGATTACCATCTTGAGCTAGGATAGTGTTATTGCCATTAGCTAAATTTAGGGTGCTATTTATCAAACCTTGGATTTTAACTTGATCATCACCACCACCTGCAGAAACACTAAAACTACCACCACCGTCAAGATTAATTTGATTCGCTCCCTCTCCTACACGAATCGTGGTTTGCCCGCTACTATTAGCTGTCAGCTGATCATCACCAGCAGCCAAAGAGATGCTATTGACATCACCAGTTAATCCTGAATTATCCAAATTAATCAGGTTATTCCCACCTGATGCACTGATTTGGGTGTTAATATTCAGAAGATTAATTGAGTCATTGCCACTCAAATTACTGACTTTGATTGCGCCACCAGCACCATTAACTTTCAAACTATCATTGCCAGCGCCGAGAGAAACGCTAAAACTACTATTGGTCTGAGTTTTAGTTATGGTTACATTATCATCACCATCGCCAACATTAATACTGCTAGCAATTCCTGCACCCAGAGTAA
>JAIEPY010000035.1 GCA_019748155.1 Burkholderiales bacterium
GGGGCGGTGGGATTCGAACTCACGACCCCTTGATCCCAAATCAAGTGCGCTAACCAGACTGCGCTACGCCCCGTTTTTCCTGTCAAACTTTGACTTTCAAGAGCGATATTATATGTCTAGCAAGGCTTTGCTGTCAACTTTTTTTGTAAATATTCTTGAGTTTGCATTTCCTCCAGACGACTTATGCTACGCTCAAACTCATTGGCAAAATCACCTTGTGCATAAATATCATGAATTGGAACAGTGCTAGATAGTGCTAATTTGCTGCTACTATCATAGAGGATATCAATCAACCAGGTAAATCTGCGTGCCACATCTTTTTTTTCTGCAGTGAGTAAAAACACGTCACTAATGATGAACCAGTTGAATTGTTTAACTAGTTCAAGATAATCAAGTTGGCTACGCATATTGCCACAGATTACCGAAAAATCGAACCAAATAATATCACTGCCAGATTTAATCGTTGGGATTTCACGAGTACAGATTTCAATTACTGAGTTTTGTTGCTGATGATTATCGAGATTAATCGCTGCGAAAATTTTATCTAATGCAGTGTGAGAATCAGCTTGCTGGACTATAAATAACTGATTAATTGAGGTATTAATTAAACGATAATCCTGATCGCTATTTAAGCTTACAACATTCAAACGATCTTTTAAAACTTCGATTGCGGGCAAAAATCGTTCGCGCATTAAACCATTTGGCCATAATCCATCAGGATGGTAATTGGAGGAGGTTACAATATAAATTTTATTGGCAAATAGACTCTCTAACAAGCGTTTCATTATCATAGCCGTAGCAATATCGCTAACATGCATTTCATCAAGATAAATAATATCAAACTGTTCTTTTAATTCTTTTGCGATAACTGCCAAAGGATCATCAACGTTAACCATTTTAGCTAGTTTTTCGTGAGTTTGATGCATAAATTCATGAAAATGTAAGCGTGTTTTATGTTTGACATCTGTATATTGGTACATCGCATTCATAATCATTGACTTACCGCGTCCCACATCACCATAGATATAATATCCTAATTTGTGGTCTTTGCGCCATAGCCGCGTGATAAAATTGAGGCTCGCAAAATTGCTTAAAAACTGATTGAGTTCTTCCACTAAGCGTTGTTGTGCAGGATCAAAGCGCAGTTTACCGCTTGCGGTTTGTTCTTGGTACCAGGCAAGTAAATTTTGCATTTATCACACTCATTTATTAGATTAAGTACGTAATTGTATACTAAAATAGATTCGAATACACCTGTGTGGAAATGCAGCTTAGGCATTTTGTCATGTTACTTATCCTCTTTATTAAGTAAGTGATAAAACAACGCACTAGGGTGATGAGTATGTTTTGGTATAAAATAAAAAGAAATGAAAGGTAAGGTAGCATATGACATTAAATTTGAGAGACCCACGGGAATATAGTGATGTTTATCCTGATGCAAATATATTAATAAATCAAGCCACTCATGATTTAGCGGCAAATGATAACAATAGTTTGATATGCGCATTAATTGAGGATTTACTTAAGCAAAAACAAGACCAGCTACTAAGCGTTGCTTATAATTTGGCACCGACACAGGCAATTGCTGATTATATTTGGAGTTCGTTGCAGCAAGTTATAAATCCTCCAAATCATCAAGGTGAGTACTGTCAACTATTTGTTCTACCTGTGGTTGTTATTGTAGGTAGCTCTACTCAGGTAACGCTGGATAATAAAATTGATCAGATTGCTTTGGAAAATTTATTCTTTGATAAGAAAATATTCAATAGTACTGAAACCAATAAAATAAGTGCTAATCTAGTTGATTTAGAGACAATTGTTAAAATAAAACCTTCACAATTGCTTGAATACACCAATGAGGTTGGTCGTTTTGAGCTTAGCAGCTTACAACATAAACCGATTCTTAATCTTGGTGAAGGCGTACATTTGCGCTTCTTAGTTGGAATGGCAGTACATGCTAATAATCAAGAATCTGGATATATTGCTGCTAATTTTAATCAACTTGGGTTAGAATTATTACAACTTTTAACTACAACGCTTAAACATGACACTGCAACTGTGTTTCCACTACCTTTTCCGCCATGTGCCTTGAGCGAAGCTGCGGTCATTGGTGAACACCATCGCAAAGAAATTAGTATCGCACTTGGTTTAAGTAATCAGGTTAAAAAAATGCGCTTAGCAGGCAATGAGCCGCATGTAAAGTTGTCTAGTCAGAAAAATAATATTCAAATTGAAGTTTGGGGTAGCAAGGATAGCGCTCAAGCTGCAGAAATAATGATTTGGCCATTACAGCGCAGCGATAATTTTGAGCAAGTATGTCAAATTCTTGACGATTTATTTAATGATATGCAATTAATGGTTAGTTATTATGATGAACATCATGCCCATTGATTTAGTTCAACAGATTGATGCATTATTACCACAGACCCAATGTACACGTTGTGGTTATCCTTCGTGTAAAAAATATGCTGAAGCTTTAGCAGCTAATCAAGCTGAAATTAATCAATGCCCACCAGGTGGTGATGAAGGGATTGTTGCATTATCTCAATTACTTTCCCGCCCGGTGCTACCATTAAATCCTGCTAATGGCACAATCAAACCTCGTCAGTTGGTGGTAATTGATGAAGACGTATGTATTGGCTGTACTTTGTGTATTAAAGCCTGTCCGGTTGATGCGATTGTCGGTGCTAATAAAATGCTGCATACGGTAATTACCAGCGAGTGTACTGGCTGTGATTTATGTATTCCAGCTTGCCCGGTAGATTGTATTCATCTTTATGATGACCCCAATCAAGAGTGGAGTGTAGAGCGACGTGATTTAGCAAAATCTCGCTTTGATGAACACCAAAATCGTCGTGAGCGAGAACAACAAGCACGAGAAGAGAGGATGGCGCAACAAGCTCAATTATTACAAAACTTGCATCGAAGTAAAGAAAATTGTGATAATCAAAAAAATTCAGCAGAATCAAATAAAACTAATTTTATTGCTGATATTATGGCACGAGCACAACAAAAGAAATAGCTTATTAAAGTCCAATCATTTTCATTTATCGGTAATTATTAAGCAAGCTTAGTATCTTCAAATTAGCGGGTTAATAATGTTCCCTTACACGATGTTTTAAGTAATGCACTAGGGCAATCAATGAATTTATCGCTTGATTTATTTACGCAGAACCACAAACCTGTAAGAAACTGAGTGTTTTGATCTTTATCACACATTACCATAATTGACTTAGCTGGTATTTGTGGATTCAATCGGTGAATTTGTTGTTGTATTGATTCCGCAGATAGTTTAAAACTAAACGTTGCTAGATTAATATTTTTATATAGTGCAATACTTTTAGTGAAGTAGTTATTGACTTGCTGATAATATTCTTGTTCGCTGGCACTTTCTAGTCCTGCATAATAATAGTTGGAACAAGTTCCGTGTTTGCTCCATTCATGATTTAAAAAACTAGCCGAATTACTAAGGTAGCTATCAAATGGATTGCTAAAAGATAGTTTAGCGGTATTTAGTGGTGGTACTGCCGTGCAATCAGCTGGATAGGTGCCATTGCTATTTTCTGGCCATAGACCGTGATACATTAGTGGTTGGTTGACTTGTTGCTGGCAAGCGTGGGTGTCATC
The DNA here is from genome assembly GCA_019748155.1 of Burkholderiales bacterium. Classification (GTDB taxonomy): domain Bacteria; phylum Pseudomonadota; class Gammaproteobacteria; order Burkholderiales; family UBA11063; genus Aquella. Next base: position 3,628 of record JAIEPY010000035.1, read on the forward strand.
TAGATCAGCACCACTTTTGCCTGTTCCAACTGCACACCAACCAGGAATCCACTGTGTAGATAAAATATAAAAATCAAATTTATTCTTGGAGTATACATTAGCGTGTTTATTGTCTGCACTAGCAAGAGTATTCCAAAAAACAATTCCACCAGCTAAACCTAGCCAAATAAATTTTTTCACGGTCAGTACCTCATTCTATATTTAACTAAGAAGTAATTTTACATAATTTTCAACACCTTGTTCAAGGGTTAAAAATGCTGTTTTGTAACCACCTTCTTTAATTAGCCGGGTATTATTTGATTGAGTAAAACATTGGTACTTACCAGCTAAATCACCTGGAAATGTGGTGTACTCTAAAATTCCTTGTGTAACTGCGGTTGCCAAATCAATCGGATTATTACCTTCAGCTTTGCGGCAGGCGTTAATAGTTGCTAATGCAAGATCGTTAAAACTCCGCGCAACTCCGGTTCCACAGTTAAAAATTCCAGATAATTCGTCTGGCTTTTGGGTGTGGTTATCAAAAAAGTGCATATTAACCCGTACCACATCTTCAACCGAAATGAAATCACGGGTTTGCCCGCCATTCTCATAACCCTGACAACCTTCAAATAGTTTTACACCACCATGCTCTTGGTATTGGCGGAAATTATGTAGTACTACTGAAGCCATACGCCCTTTATGAAACTCACGATGACCGTAAACGTTAAAATATTTTAAACCAACAACAGGAGCACGTAAGCCACCACTAAAATAACGGCGCACAGTTTGATCAAAGAGCATCTTTGAATAGCCATAAGCGTTAAGTGGAACTTCATTTTCACGATCTTCAACAAAAATTTTGCCAGCTCCATAAGTTGCGGCTGACGATGCATAAATGAAAGGAACTTCATTTTTTTGTGCATATTCGAGCAGCAGACAAGAGTACTCGTAATTATTTTTCATAATATAGCGACCATTGGCTTCAACTGTAGCTGAGCATGCACCTTGATGGAATATATAGTCCAGTTGGTTATCATATTCACCATCTACAATCGCTTGAATAAAGTCTTCTTTGTCGACAAAATCTAGAATATCAACGTCTGCTAAATTACGGCATTTATCACCATTGGTTAAATTGTCAACAGCGATGATATCAAAATGTCCACGACGATTTAATTCTTTTATAATATTTGAACCAATAAATCCGGCAGCTCCGGTAACAGCGACTAACATAGTTTAGACCTCTTGCTCTTTTATGTGTTGAGTTAAATGTTTAATTAATTCTTCTTTTTTAACAGTTGCAGTTCCCAATTTGGCAACTACTATTCCTGCAGCAAAATTTGCAACTTCAACCGCTTCGCGAATGCTGGCATTGTTGGCAAGCATTAATCCTAAAGTGCCGATAACAGTATCGCCTGCGCCTGAAACATCAAAGACTTCCTGCGCAAAAGTAGGGTAATTATACGCCTGATCAGCAAAAAGCGTCATACCTTCTTCACTTCTGGTAACTAGCAAATAATCCAGATTTAATTGCTGTTTTAGTTCCGTAGCTTTATTCAGTAACTCTTGTTCATTGTTCCAATTGCCAGTGGCATCGCGCATTTCACTACGATTTGGAGTAATCATGGTTGCATTTTGATATTTGCTATAATCAGATCCTTTGGGGTCAACTAATACAATTTTATCATGTGCTTTAGCAATCTCAATCATTTTGCTGGTATGGCTTAGTCCACCTTTACCATAGTCGGATAAAATTACTACTTGATATTGATCTATAATTTCTGCAAAGTTATCTAATACTTCAGCTAAGATTTCATGTGATGGTTTCTCTTCAAAGTCAATGCGAATCAATTGCTGATTTTTAGCAATTACACGTAATTTGACAATTGTGCTGATAGTTGAATCTTTTTTGAATACAGTATTGACTTGTTCGGTAACCAGAAGCTTTTCTAATACTAGGGCTGGCTCATCTTCACCGACTACTGATAATAATGTAACATTGCCACCAAGGCTGGCTATATTGCGTGCAACATTTGCTGCACCACCCGGACGATCTTCGATTTTACTAATTTTGGCAATTGGGACTGGAGCTTCAGGAGAAATCCGATCTACGTTGCCAAACCAGTAACGATCAAGCATAACATCGCCGACTACCAAAACTTTGTTTTGGGCTAAATCTTGTTGTAGAAATTTAATATGTTGTTGGGTAAACACTTTTTATAATATCCTAAAAACGTAGGCAGCGTTATTATAGCATGCAGTGTGCTATAATCCTAGCACCAACTACAATAAAGGGGAGCAAATTGTGTTAATTAACGAAAAAATAATGACGGATAAGCTATATATAAAACCTAATACGCGTAAAACTTTTGTATTTGATTTGGATGGAACAATTGTTTATGATGGTAAGCCGCTAGAAGATAAATTTGAAAAAATTTTATTGCAAATTAAATCAGCAGGACATGACATAGTCTTTGCAACCGGACGCTCATGGCGCGATTTTGTGCCAGTAGTACCGCTCTGGTGTAGTGAGCAAGATAGTGTGGTTTTTGGTGGTGGTTTGGTTATTGCGAGTGGTGAAATAAAAACTCAGCATTTTCTGGATAATTCTGTTTTGTCTGAGATGGTGCAATTCTTGGAAGATAACCATGCGCATTATTTAATCGATGGACATTCTAACTACTATCATCCATCGAAAGAGCATTGGCTTTATCAGGATATTATCAAAATCAGCGGGCAAACACGTTGTTCTCATGTTGATCATGTTTTGGCAGATGGAGCATATAAGGTATTAGTATTAGATGATCAGTTTTTAGAGTATTTTAACCAATTTATCGCAAATCGTAGCTTAACTATTAAATACCATTTTTATGATAAATGCTTTGATGTTATGCCTGCACATGTTAATAAATTTGCGGGCTTAAGCGAGCTAACTCTACCAGAAAAAAATGATATTTTTGTTTTTGGTAATGATCACAATGATCTCGAGTTAATGCAAGAGTTACCCAATAGCATTATGTTCGGTCACCATCAGGAATTACAAAAATATGCCAAGATAAAGATTGATTACGATAACGATTTATTTGAAAACTTTGCGACAGTGATTAACTCTATCCTTGGAAAGTGATAAAATAACTCCTAATGACTATTTATGATGAAAGAAAATTATGTTAGATACTAATTTATTACGTAATGATTTTGATGCTGTAGCGGCTAAATTGGCAGTGAAGAATTTTGCATTTGATAAAGAATTATTTTTTTCACTGGAAGATAAACGTAAAAAATTACAGATGAATATGGAAGAACTGCAAGCTAAGCGTAATTCTAGTTCAAAACAAATTGGAGTTTTAAAATCCAAAGGCGAGAATACCGCTGCGATTATGGCTGAAGTTGCGGGACTTGGCGAGCAGTTAAAACAAGTTGAAACCGGGTTTAACGAAGTTGCTTTGCAATTAAATAATTATCTGGCAACGGTACCAAATATTCCGGATGCCTCTGTTCCTGCCGGGCGCGATGAAAGTGCTAATGTTGAAGTACGTAGAGTTGGTGTAGCACGTGATTTTGATTTTCAGGTCAAAGATCATGTTGATTTAGGTCTAGCACTAGATCGTGGAATTGATTTTGAAGCTGGTGCAAAAGTTGCAGGTAGCCGCTTTGCGTTTTTAAAAGGTAAAATTGCTAAACTTCATCGTGCGTTAGCTCAGTTTATGCTTAATACTCATACCGAAGAACATGGTTATACTGAGGTTTACTCGCCATATATGGCAAATGCTAAATCTTTGTATGGTACTGGGCAATTACCCAAGTTTGAAGAAGATTTATTTAAAACTAAGCGCGATCAAGATGATATGTATTTGATTCCAACTTCTGAAGTTTCAGTGACCAATTTAGCAGCAGATGAACTTTTTAGAGAAGATGAGTTGCCGTTTAAATACGCCTGTCATTCACCATGCTTTAGAAGTGAAGCTGGGAGTTATGGGCGTGATACCCGTGGCTTAATTCGCATGCATCAGTTTGATAAAGTTGAAATGGTAAATATTGCCCATCCTGATAAATCATTTGAAGCTTTAGAAGCAATGGTACAATGTGCGGAAAATATTCTTAAAGCGCTCAAATTACCATACCGCGTGATTACATTGTGCGGTGGTGATATTAGTTTTGGTGCGGCAAAAACCTATGATTTAGAAGTATGGGTGCCATCACAAAATACTTATCGTGAAATATCATCTTGCTCGAATATGACTGATTTTCAAGCCCGTAGAATGCAAGCGCGCTTTAAAGATACCAATGGTAAAAATCGTTTAGTGCATACCCTAAATGGTTCGGGATTGGCGGTGGGACGTGCTTTGGTAGCCGTGCTTGAAAATTATCAAAATGCTGATGGTTCAATTACTGTACCAGAGGTTTTACGTCCATATATGGGCTGTGATATTATTCGTGCGTGAATTTATAAAAGTGTTTGCGCAGCAAAAGATGTAGTTATTTCAACTTAATTAAGGAACGGATAGTCATGAAGAAAATAATCCTGCTAGGTAGTTTGTGTATTAGCTCAGCTGTATTTGCTGCAACGGTAAGTAATAGTGAGAGTGCTAATCAGTGTGTACAGTATAAACAACAAATGATGAAAAATCATCAGGCAATTGACGCGGCTTATCATAAAAATGATGCGTGCAAAATGGGTAAGATAATGATCCAAAATCGTCAGATGTTTGAAAGTCATCCTGAGTGTTTTCCGCGTATGGCTAAGATGATTAAAGAAACACCTAATAGCCAAGCAGCACCATCTAAATAATTAAGCTTGGCGGTGAGATTCACTTGGATACTATAAAATTCCTCGCTCTAGGGCGGGGATGTTTTACTAAGAGTGTGATATGAAAAAAAGTATTTTATTAATTATGTTGGTTTTGCTTGTACTTGGTGGTGGCTATTTTTATTTTAACTATAATAAAGTTGCTACTCAATCACATGAGTATAGTGAAGCTATTAGCCAATCAGAATCAGCTAATTCACACCTCGAAAGTTCTGCGCCTTTGGTAAGCTTATCAGATATGTTAGCATCTGGGATTAAAACCTTTCAAGGCGTTTTACAGAGTCAAAAGATTATCGAGAGTGCCAGTGTTGAAAATTATACATTGAGTCTAGATGGTAAGCCTTTAAAAGTAAAATCAGTATCTGAAATTGAATTAAGCAAAGCTTTTTTAGTTGAGGGTAATCAGGTTTTACTGGTGGCTTTTGATCAAGGTGGTAATCAATGTAGCCGCCAATATCAAGTAGTTACGATTAGTGAAAGTACAACTAAGGTTAGCAAGGTTTTTGGTAGCTGTTTACCATTAGGTTCTGCAATTGAAAGCGGTTCGCAGATTACGTTTAGTATGCCACAAAATAATCCATACTTAGGTGATGATGTATTAGTGAATTATGTTTATCAAAACGGTGAAGTTCATCAAGCAACCAAACCGCAAGAATTAAAGCAGAAGTACGCCGGACTTACCGCCAATAAAATTTTACAAATTGCCACTGATGATGGCTGCTATATTGATGGTGTAATGCTGGATGATAACTCATGCGGTGGTGGGCGTAAATATTGTGTTATGTTTAAAAATTTACCGAAATCTAAAAAAACCGCAGATTATAAGTTTTTAAAATCATTTTGTAAGTAAACTCATAGTGAGAAATAGCATGGTATCATTTGAAGAAATTATCTATAATTTTCCAACTTTTGCATTAAAGGTTAACTTGGATGCAAATAATGTCTACCATGCTGAATTTATTCCACCAACTATAAATGCAGTTTCTCCGTCAATTAGTTTATCAACTCTGGCAATTGAAGTTATCCGGCAACTTGATGAGTATTGTAATAATCCTAGGTTTAAGTTTGACTTACCATTTAGTTATGATGGTACGCCTCATCAATTAAAGGTATGGCAAATAATGCAGCAGATTGAAGCAGGTAGTACTTTAACTTACGGTGAGGTTGCTAGACAGCTAGTTTCTGCGCCACGTGCGGTAGGTGGTGCTTGTGGCGCAAATCCATTACCGGTGTTTATTCCTTGTCATCGAATAATTGCAGCTAACTCCAAATTAGGTGGTTTTAATTCTGGAAATATTTTCTTTAATCTTGGGATTAAAAAGTGGTTGCTTAATCATGAGGGTATTGCTCTGTAATAATAATTTTGCGTATTACACAGGGTGTCTCATTTTTATTATACTCAGATTAACATAAAAATAGAGCTTGATTTTTATGATTTAATCCCTATATCAGCTTTTAGTATTAAGTTTTATTAAGGTTTTATATATATGTCAAAACGTGATTATTATGAGGTTTTAGGTGTTGCTAAAGGCGCATCTGATGATGAAATTAAGAAAGCTTATCGTAAACTGGCAATGAAGTTTCATCCTGATCGGGTTTCGACATTACCTGATGCAGAGAAAAAAAAGGCTGAAGATAAATTTAAAGAATTACAAGAAGCTTATGCCGTACTCTCTGATGCCGAGAAAAAGCAGATGTATGATCAATTTGGTCATGCTGGGGTGGGTGGTAATTCTGCAAGTGGTGGTTTTGGTGGCGGCGGAGCTGCGGGCTTTGAAGATATTTTTGATGTATTCGGTGAGATGTTTGGTGGCGGTAGACGTGGCGGATCACAACGTCACAACTCAGCTATGCGTGGAAATGATTTGGAGTACAATATTCAGATTAGTTTGGAAGAGTCGGCATTTGGCTGTGAAAAAGAAATTAAATTTCCACGTACCGAAAAGTGTACAACTTGTGATGGTAAAGGTTCAAAAAATCCTGAAGATGTTCATACTTGCAATACTTGTAAAGGAGCTGGACAAGTACGCTTTGCACAAGGGTTCTTTTCTGTTCAGCAACCATGTCCAGAATGTCATGGGCGTGGAAAAACCATTAAAAACCCATGTGGCAGTTGCCGTGGTAGTGGTCTGGTTAAAGAAAATCGTCAAGTAAAAGTTACTATTCCGGCGGGGATTGATAATGGGAGCACTTTGCGCCTGACTGGTGAAGGTGAAGCCGGGCTTAATGGCGGGCCAAATGGTGACTTGTATGTTCATGTAGCAGTTAAACAACATAAGGTATTTACTCGTCAGGGTAAAGATCTGCATTGTGAAGTGCCAATTAGTTTCGTAACTGCTGCTCTTGGTGGAGAGGTTGATGTACCAACTATCGACAGTAAAACAGTTAAGCTAAAAATTCCCGAAGGTACGCAAACTAATCAAGTATTGCGTATTCGTGAAAAAGGTATTAAATCATTGCGCGGCGTGACATCAGGAGATTTATACTGTCATATTTATGTTGAGACTCCGGTGAAATTAACTGAATCACAAAAGGATCTAATTCGTCAATTTGGTGAAGCGAGCGGTGGACAAAATTCTGCACATCATCCTAAAACTAAATCATTTTTTGATAAAATGAAAGACTTCTTTGCCGGTGAATAATGCTTGATAAGTAATTATTGCCTATTCAACTGAATGGCAAACTATGTTAAAATCCTACAAATAATTTGTAGGGTTTTTTTATTAGTGCGCCAGACATGGCGCGCATCTAGGCGGTGCAAGTCCGCTGTTAGCCCTGTCGATGGGAATAACGAGCCTAT
>JAIEPY010000061.1 GCA_019748155.1 Burkholderiales bacterium
CCCCAGAATCCATCTTCACAACTACTTCAATTTTTGGTTGTGGCGCAGCAGTAGAGGCTACTTTAAATTTAGCACTTCTTGTTTCCGTAGTTCCCGCATAAAAATTATAAGCAGCTTTTAAATAAACTTAACTAGGAAATAGGCAATAATTTACTAAATTTTGTGCCATGGTGCTGTGTCATTTTATTCACCCAGATTGTGCTGGTGCGCAGCACGCACCAGCAAATAATCAAATTACCCAAGAACCCATCACCGACCACCACGCACTGGCCAAACATAGCCATCGGCATACTTAGCGTGCGCATTCACATGGCCGCCATCGAAATGAACGAGCCACGCGTCATTAGTATTTGGCGCGTAGATAGTGGACGACCAATACTTACTGGCTTGTACATTCACAAACCCTCCTCCTGTGTTTAACCATCCATATGGCAATGCATAATCACCATAATTAACAAGACTTTTTAGTTCATTTATATTCGGTAAGCGCCAGTCGGTATAACCACAATACCCACGATCAGCGTTAGCTTTTTTTACTGAATCCAGCGCGTTTTGCCACTTTGTAGAACTACCATTGGTGCTTCCTATAATTATCACGGTGTTTAAATTTTTAACCCACATTAAGCCAGTTAGTTTATCGCTGACACAATCATTGCTAGCTCCACTCCCCACAAAACGTTCACTTGGCCAAGGAGTTCCATTCGCAGATCCTGTGGCTCCAGCACTTTCACCAGTCACCGGTACTCGTGCCTGATTTGCGGCAGAGCTTAAAGCTGCACTAGTTAACAAAAACATTGATAAAATAATTTTAGAGATATTTCTCATCTTGAGTCCTTTCTGATTTAAATAATAACTTCTCAGGTAAACGCTGTTTAAGCCGCCCCAGATAACGCTCGCTTTCTTTGACTATCACCAAGCGATAGCCATGATTAAGTAAAATTTGACTATAACCCTCAAATTTACAAACGGGAAAGCCATAATAAGCACCGCGGCTTGAGTGCTGCAAACGACGCAAGTTTAATAATTTACGTAGTTCGCTATCCAGCTCGGTGTAAAACTCATAATAACAGCCAACTTGAAACAGCAACAGATAGCCGCTAAAACAACTAATATAATAACCATACTGGCTGGCTATTCCACCACCGACAGCTTTAAAAATGTAGCGCCGTTCTAAATACGCTTTATCTTGCTGCCAGACTAACTTAAAGAAATAACTTAGCCAGCTAAAGCGCTTAAATAGACTCTCAAGTAGACGATAACTATTCGCATGTTGCAAATGTCCCAGATGGAAGCTAAGGTCGCATGTAGGCTCGCCAGTAGTGGATAATCATAGTTTATTTGGATCACATCTTTAGCCGTTTGCACATAAAGCTTACTGCTAAAGTCGTTTAGCTTGTTCCTTAGATTATCTATCACCCGTTTACGTACTAAGCGATAGTGGGGATGAATAATATAACCTAAATAATCAATTCCACTACTCAGCGGCAATGCTACATTATAGCGTGGATTGAGTTTTAACAATAAACGCTCAGCTAAAAAAGTTTCTATCTGGCTTTTAAACTCTAATAGTCGCTCTTTGGAGTTATCCAACAAAATAAAATCATCACAATAACGCACATAATAACGACACTTGAGTGTATGTTTGACAAATTGATCTAATTGATCAAGATAAACATTGGCAAAAAACTGGCTAGTTAAGTTCCCAATCGGTAAGCCTTTACCCTCAGGTGCATTAAGCAAGCTTTTATGCTCTGGCAACTTGGCAAATAAGCGCCAATCTCCTTTTTGTAACATGTTATCCTGCGGTTTAAGCAAGATAATTGTCCGCGCTAACCAGCGCAGTTTGCTATCGCGGATTTGTTTGTCAATCAAACCGATTAAGATATTTTTGTCAATATTCATAAAAAAATTATGAATATCGAGCTGTAAAAAATACCCCCGCTCGCCATTAGCCGTTAATTTACGGATAAACTGCTCGACCCGGACAACTGCTTTATGCGTGCCTTTATTTTTGCGGCAAGCATAAGAGTCATAAATAAACTTAGGCTCAAAAATTGCTTCCAAACGCTCAATCAAGACATGGTGAACAATCCGATCACGAAAATCAGCTGCGACAATCTCGCGTAGTTTGGGCTTAGCCACCACAAAAGCAATTGACCGTCTAGGTTGATAGCTTTTGTGGTGGAGCTCAAGGGCTAATGCTCCGAGTTCACGTTCGGCATTAAATTCAAAGCTCAGCGCATTAAGCGTATTACGCTTATTGCGCCGACAAGTTAAGTATTGTTGATACAAATTTAGCAGTGAAAATAATCCCGGCTGAGATTTGGGCATTAACTTCATTATCACTCTCCCGACGCACTGGCCAAACATAGTTATTGTTATTCTTATTGTTCGCATTCACATTGCCGTTATTGAAATTAACGTTCCACGCGTTATTAGTATTTGGCGCGTAGCTAGTGGACGACCAATAGTTATTGGCTTGTACATTATTACTCATACACTTAAAGCGCTACTTCCAATCCTTCCTCAGGTATGAAAGTCCGCTATAATTTATACCACTAAGTGGTGGCATGAGCGCACAGTGATTAACTCTGCACACCACTACGCGCTATGCGCGAGTGTTCTGGCAGTTTTTTAAGGCTTTTGATCCAGCCTTCATTTTGGCGACTAAGCTGCAGGGTAAGATCTACCGCATAAACAAAGCTATTCAGACTTTTAAACACTTGCAATTCTTTGGTAATCCGTAAACAAACCATTAGCTCTTCCAAAGAATAGCGCAGCGCGAGCAAAGTTGCCAAACGCTCAGTCTCCGAGTTAGCACGCACTATCAGCGTAATATTATGCCGTGCGATCTTGCGTAAATCAGCACCGAGGGTATACTTATGATAGCGACTAAAGCCACTAACTGCTTTTTCCAGATAGACCGCCAGATCTAAAGCTTGTTTATAAATCGGTAAATGCTCGTACTGTGCCATTTTTTCACCCAAATAGTATTTTATTAATCGCGCTGGTGCGCTACACGCACCAGCAAATGATCAAATTACCCAAGAGCCCATCACCGACCACCACGCACTGGCCAAACATAGTGATCGTTAAGGTTACCAGTCCAATTCACAGAGCCGTCACTGAAACTAACGCGCCACGCGTAACTATGAGTAGCAGGCGCGAAGCTAGTGGACGACCAATAGTTATTGGCTTGTACACCCACAAACCCTCCTGTCATTAACCATGCAGATGGAGATATCTCACCATAATTAAGCAAGCTAGATAGCTCATTAAGCGTAGGTAAATGCCAGTCTTTATATCCACATTCACCACTTGTATTGAGTTGTGCGATTATGGCTAATGCTCTTGACCATCTTGCAGTAGCACCATTATTTATCGTATTCAAATCCTTGATCCACATCAAGCCAGTTAGATTATCCGTAATGCAGTTAGCCTGTGTTCCAGTTCCGCTTTCAAAGCGTTGTGAATCATCTATTTTTATCCCAGCTTGGTACCAGCCATCGATCCATTCCTCTGCGAGAGGTGTAGTTGCAGTTTGTCCGGTTGCGGGTAGATAAACTGTTGGCGTACTTATGCTAAAGCTTAATGAGTTTCCAACTATTTGTACATTATTGCTCGCGCTAACTGTAATCTCATAATCAGGTGATGTTGAGCTATTTGCTAAGCTTGTGTTCCAGAGTATAGTAGCACTAAAATTACAGATTTTAGTTGCTGCATCCAGACTACAGCTTACTGGAGTGATTATCCCACCCAGTGGATTATTAACAAATGCCGCTTTAACTAGTGAACTTCCTACATCTATGCTCGCAGTAAATTGAAAGGTATCACCCATCATAATATTTTGTGGTGAGATTGCTTGAACTGTAACACGCGGAGAAAAAATCGAGAAGTTGCTCGTCGTAGCTTTAGTACTGACTTTACCTGCGGAATTAGCAATTTTGTCTGTAGCTAAATTTATTGTATACTGAGCACCATACAATAGATCACTTGTAGGTGTAAAGGCAATGATATTATTGTCTATCCACGAAATCGTTCCGTTTACTGCTTTCCCAGAACTATCTGTTAGATAAAACGAAGTGCTATCAACGGTATTTGAATCAACAGGTTCACTAAAAGCAACCTTTATTTGTGGCCTCGTTTCTGGTACAATTTTATTATTAGCTGGTTCTATACTAACTACTTTCGGTGCTTGGAGCGCGGCTTTATTACGATAAACGGGAAATTTGCCTTTAGTCGTACTCAAAGCTCCACCAGAATATTCAACATTTTGTGATGCGGAACCAAAAACAGGAGTAGCAGGAGTTGTTGGAGTATAGGTTATAGTACAGCTACCATTAGGTATTAAATTAGCTGAACAGTTAGAAGTTTGCGTGAGAGATAAATTTGAAGGATTTTCCAAACTAATTTTAAGATTGCTTGCAACTAGCGTGCCAATATTTAGCACCGTTACAGTATTGCCCGCTCCGTTAGATCCGCTCCTCACTATAACTGGAGCATTTAGATAAACTAAATGTGCCTGATTATTAAAGACAACCCCTGTGACAAAGTTGTATGAGTTTATGTGATCATTTGTATCAGTAGTGCTTAAGCGTAGCTGTGGATCGGCAATATGCCCATCTAACTCGACCAGAGCAGTACAGCTGCTATTTCGTTTATAAACACCTTGAGTATCACAGATAATTTTACTATATGCGCTACGTTCATTCTTATTGCCAACTTCTAGCTTGATTGCACTATAGTCACGATCAAGAACAATTGGTAAAGCCAGCGTAAACCTGTCTGAATTAATCACCACACTATCAATAAATTTCTGACTAGAGACCAGCCCCCCACTCTCAGGAAGACTTGAAGAAAAGGAAACTACTTTATCCACATAAATATCCGTGCCATCATTGGTTTGATAATTCATTCTAAAAGTATAATAACCTTCATTTTTAGCATATGGTAGCTTAATCCTTAAGCGACAGTCGCTTTTAGCTGCAAGTTTATTACACTCACTAGTGTCAACCATACTCCTAAAATCAATGGACTCGGCTAAAGAACTATTTGTAATACTACTACCGACTAATGATAATTCCTGATCCATATTATTGCTTAATGCCAAATAGTATTGATTACTAGTTGTTGCCTTATAATAAAAAAGTGGCGTTTCACTTATCGTTAAACTGGACTGGCGGACATTAGAATCAGATCCAGATCCTGCTCCAGTTAAGTCACAAGAAGATAAAATGCTAGCAAGAATAACTATTCCAGCCAAATTTAAATTTTTTTTATTCATGAAAATTCTCCAAACCCAAGGTTATGCTAAAATATTTTACTATCTACATTAATAAAATTTATCGTAAAATTAACAAAATATAATATAAATTAACTTTAAGCTAAATTTTAATCAGCTTTGTATCGAGAAGTTATACACTAATTATTAATTAGTGTATAACTCATAACAAAATACAATCGTCTAGTTCAGAAGCACACTCGAGTTAAATGCGTTATAGTCAGAATCTCTGCTTAACGAATAAGTAAACGGCAGTGTCACAGGACCAGCAACTATCTTATACACATCAATCGAACAAGACTCTTGTCCTAAAACACGTGTAAAGTCACAAACAGAAGTAGTATCTACAGATACATTACTACCAGGAGGAATTGCAAGCTTAATGAAAATACGGTCACTATCTAGAATCAATCCAGAGAAGCCACTTCCCACAAAGGTAAGTCTATACTTAATAGGATAAATAGAACTAGGAGTACCAGCAGTAGTCGCAATTGCACTTTCTGTGACAGTATTAAACGGTACCGGAGTAAAAGAAATTTTATTATCAGGTTTCACCGCGTTGACTCCATTAGAGCTATTTTGAACAACGTATCCAGGCTGAGTAATCTCCACTACTCCCCTATTTACCGCGTCAGTATAAAACACACTATGATCTAAGCTTTCAGATAAATAGTCATAGGCTACTGTACAGGTATCATTAGCCTTTAAAGTACTCCTTGACGAGCCCCTACTTGCTGTAGGACAAGGATTGTTACTACTGATTACCATGAAACCATAAGGTAAATCCGCATCGTCAACTAGAAAACCAACCTGATCAGTGTTACCAGCACGATAGTTGAACGTCACCGTTGCTCTATTCTGTTTAAGTAAGTGCCAAAGGTTAGTAGCAGTAGCAGTATTAGTAAGAGTAGATGATTCTTTAATAACAAAAGAAGCTCCTGGAGTGGTAATGCCTACTGTCTTAGCACTATAGTTTGTAATTATTTTGTATTCATAATTAGTCGCCACAGTGTCAAATGTACCTCTAATAGTTTGTTCTGCATAACCACTTTGTGCACTACTAACTGGACCATATCGATAAGCAAAATAAATAGTTGCACCAGCAACAATCCTGACTGGTGAACCATTATAGGTTCCATTTGAACTATTCGATAAAGACGTAGTAGCATTAGCGGTATTAACCATCTCCAAACCAGCAGTTGGCCAACCTTTTGCAGTGATGCTAGTAATGGTAAAGGCTTTTTTACCATTATTTGTAACTGCAAACTCTCTCACAACAGATTCTGTACCATTAGCAAGAATCTCTAGATTATTACTCTCTGCCTGAGTTAAATTAAGATTTAAAGCATCTGGGCTACTGGAGACCACTGCTTCCGTTTTAATTGAGATAGATCGCTCAGGTTTAATTAATTGACCCTTGTTATCTTTGGCTGTTACTGTAAACTTAGAGACTGTCAGGGCTTTAGCCACAGTTGGCTTATAGGAAATGACATAAGTACAGGTCTCATCAGTTTTTAATACTTTTGTTGGTGATAAACAGCTTGATTTATTTGGGTCAACGCTAAGACCTGAAACTAAAGGTTCGATGCTAAAAGAGTTATTAGCAGTTTGTAAGAGTTCCTTACCGCTATTAGTCAGTGTTATAGCCTGTTCATTACCACCACCAACACCTACAAGCGTATTTGGCAGATTAACATCACCAGAAAGAGTATATCCATAGGTAGGGATGGCATGTTGACGATAGTAAACCCTAGTTCCGATCGTATCAGTCGCCGTACCACTCGCTCCACCAGTGCTTGTTATTTTATAATATTCTGAACCTGTTGCATCCAGCCTGTCTAGAGTAAAGGTCACCGTGCAAGACTTACCTGGATCTAAAATAGTTGGAAGACTATTTCCCACCCCATTACAATTATAAGTCTTACTAATATCTCCATAATCCTTCCCGGCTGAAAAAGTTTGCTCTTCAAAATATCTTTCGCCATAGCTGGAAGTTGCAGCAATATTACTTATTGGTGCAACTCCAATGTTCACTAGATTTACATTCACTTTCGTATTGCCTTTTCTTGCATCGATAATTGCAGGCCCAGCACTAATGATCAAATGCCCGTTTTGATTAAACATAACATTATTGGTTATAAATGATCTAGTTAAAGTACCGTTTGACCTTGTACCTATGAGGCTAATCTGATTATTATATGAGTTCTTATCCGCAACTCTTGGTGCAGGTAAAGTCAGCATAGCTGTACATATCGTACCTTTAACAGCTCCATCCTCACAAGTATTACTTTGCGACAAGGCTCCTATTTCTGAGCTTAGCTTAACACTCTTGTAGTTGCCATCGCTGACATATGGAATAGACAATGAGTAGCTACTATCCGTCACCACCACTGAGACATGTTCATTGCTCAGATAAAATCCACCATCCTGCTGCGGAACATGTGAAGAATATTCTATCAACTGAGCAGCATGGTACTGTTTACCCTCCTTATCTTCGAAAAGCATACTTAGAACCTTTGATCCATCTGCCTCATTAGGCGTAAAAAAAACTTCGCAATGATTATCAGCAAGTAATTTTTCGCAAGTATTAGGAACATTCGAGCCAGAACCAGAGCTCCCTAGCGACTGCTTTAAAGCACCATAAGAATTGGCGGCAAAGCTGTTATCACTTCTAACACCAACTCCAGCAGATTTGAGATAAAGGTTTTTACCAGTATGGTTGTCTACCCTAATTACACTTCTTCCACTAACACCTAAATTAGTAGGTATTGTTGAAATCTGGGCAATTACCACCCGTTTGCTTGCCTGAGGTGAGTGATTAACTACCTCAGGAGAATCAGTATTTGCCTGATTAACGCTAGGCTGATTATCAGAAGATTGGCTAGCACTACAAGCCCCTAATCCAAGCAAGAGTAGGCAAATGCTGACTTTTTTTAAATTATTTGTTTTCATTATATTATCTTTAAAAAATGAAACACTTAAAATCAATATTTTGTACGTAATATTTTAGTTACTACTTAACAATATAATTGTATCAAAATATCGCATAAAAAACAAAAAATTTTATTTATTTTTGCATAAATATTCAGCCCATTTAAAAAAATGAAACAAAATCAAACACTAGTATAACAAAACACTAGAATTTATCGAATTAAAGCTAGAGTCCTTAGTAGATGAAACGTTAAATTGTAATGTATAAGCGGATTTTATATTAGTTGCTCCCCTCATTACGCGAATAGAACAAGAAAGATTATCAGCCCCCCCCATCTCGCAAGATTCTTCGCTAACTTTATACACTTCATTACCATCAAATACAGGTCTTATTATTATCTTGTCATTATGCCCAAATAAGGTGCTAGCATAGTTTGAACCCGTGAAGTTGATCGTATATTCAGTGCTAGAACCGTCAGGATAATCGTATCGCGTGACTGTTGGCGTAATCTTAATAAAAGGTATAGCTTCCAAGCTAACGGCTGCAGAAACATCAGAAGCGTTAAGCTGAAGAACACCATTACCAGCAGAATAAGCTGGTGGCTTTATTTTTGTTATTTTGTCAACTGCAGCAGTATAGTACAAACTATGATCCAACAAACTACTTAGGTAAGTGTATGCTACATTACAACTATCTTTTAAATCCCTACCCCGAGTTTCATTTAACGATGTGGTATTACAAGTTGTGCGTGTACCATCAACCATAAAGCCATAAGGTAGATCTGAATCATGTATCAAAAAGTTTGATAAAGGTAATTCTCCGGCAGAGTATTTAAATATAACTGTTGCTTTATTTCCAAGAGTTAAGTAAAATTTATTCTGAAGTGAATCCAAGATATTGTTAATCATTACACTCTCCGCCGTAACTGTGACACCAGCTTTTTCAGCAAAGTAACGGGTAACAATAGGAAGTTTATATAGGGTAGAAGTCCCTACAAATCTACCTAAAATTTTCTGCTGAACGACACCCTGCTCGTTACGATCTGTTGGACCATATTCATATCTTAGATATGCTCGTTCTTTTGGCTTAATTGTCAAGCCAGTTTCCGAAGTGTAATTCCCATTAGTAGTATTAACTTCAGCCAAAGGATTACCGCTTGTTTTAAGCATCTTTAAGGTAGTCGGCCAATTTGAAGCCGTGATTCCCTCCAAGACAAAATCAGTAGCTCCCGTATTTTCGAGTGTTATATCCCTCTCAATCTTACTGGTATTATTACTAAAAATTTTGAGATTATTGTTATCTGCTCCATATATTCTTAGCGAATTACCAGTTGGAGATTCAACTGCCGAGTATCTGATTGATAATGATTTAGCAGGAGTAAGCGACTCAGGCACTAACTGGTTAGATTTAGCTAGCACCGTAAATCTGTTCTCCCTTATACCTTCAGGTGAACCTGGAGTGTAGTCAAAGGCATAGATACACTTCTCTTGCGGCGCTAAGACTTGGCTTTCATAACCCAAGCATGTTGAGCTATTTGTATTAATTATTAAATTACCAGGGAGAACAGGTTCTGCACGATATGAAATACCAACCAAGCCACTTTCTCCGGTATTTTCAACCTCCAATGAAGCACTCAACATCTCACCCGCAGAGACATTTCTCAAATCAATATCGCCGGAAATATCATAGCTAAATGCTTGAGCGTTTCCTCCACGGTAATAAATCCTGGTTTCCAGTCCAGCTAAGGTATCAAGCTCATCCGGTGATGCTGCATCATAAGCAACTTTATAACTTTCTAAACCTCTCAGGTCTAAATTTGCTTGTTTTAGGGTAAACTTAACTTTGCAAGACTCGCCAGGATATAAGCTGGAAGGGAGGTGCTCTAACAAAGTATTATTGCAGCTGACAGACTTATCTAAGTCTGGTTCCTTCCCAGTGACAGAAGACATTTCCCCAGCCAGCCAGCTCCACTCCAGAGCTGAACTTTCAATTATAGAAGTTAGGGCGCCAACCCCATTATTAACAAGATTAACCTCAACTACCGGGTTACCATTTTTAATTGTTAACGGTCCACGGGTCATTGCCAAGTGCCCATTTTTCCCATAAATAGTCTTAACAGTTAAAACTGCACGACTAACAGCACCGTCTGACCTAGTTCCAGTTATAATAATTTGATTTTGATATGAATCCTTATCCAGATAATTTGGCGCAGGCAAGGTTAGCAAGGCAGTACATAAGCTGCCTTTACTAGCACCACCTTCACAGCTATTACTTTGCGATAAAACACCGATTGAAGAGCTAATTGCAACACTCTCATATACATTGTCACTTACGTATGGAATAGACAGTGAGTAGCTACTATCGGTTAGCACAGTTGCAATATGAGTATTACTCACGTAAAAACCATGATTATGCTGCGGAACACGGGAAGAATATTCAATCAACTGAGCAGCATGATATTTTTTACCATCTTTATCTTTAAAGTCCATACCTAAGACAACAGATCCATCCTTATTATCAGGTGTAAATAATACCGTACAGAAATTATCCGAGGCAATCAATCCATCACACCCTGTAACATTTACTCGTGGATGAGAACCAATAACTCCTACCGCCTGCTTAAGAGCATGGAACCCTTTAGCCACGAGATTAAGATTCTCTTCATTACCAAAGCTATAACCTTCAAGATAAAGATCTGTAGCAGTATGGTTATCTACTCTTATCAGACTATACCCATTAACACCAATATTTGTTGGTATTGTTGAAACTTGACTAATCACCACACGTAGAGATGAGCTATCAATCAACTCTCCCTGATTGTCTCCAGCTTGACCTCCGCTATCGCCCTGCTTGACACAGCAAGCATTCAAAGCGATGAATACTGGAAGAACTCTTAAAATTTTCCACAAATTTGTTTTCATCTTATCTCCTATCATAAGTATGTGCTAGCTTTGCATCCGCAGAAATCAGGTGCACCAAGAGGCAATCTCTTGAGCTACCATCTCATTTGGACTTTTAAACCCAAA
>JAIEPY010000084.1 GCA_019748155.1 Burkholderiales bacterium
TGGATTTTTTTAAAATCACCATTTCTTCAGTGGGCTGTCACGCCCCATCAAGTGACATTTCTATTTCGGGTTAACAACTTAGTTGTGATCGATCAGTGGATAAAATACAATAACCTCTGTTATACGGAAACATATTCATCATCCAGGGTCGTTGTCAAGCGTCTCACTTACGGGTAGTAAGCTTCGCCGCTTGGCGCCTACCTGTATTTCGAATCTGTTTCAGTACAGAACCTAAAAATGGAAAAAATTTAAGAGAAATACATTATGTCTAAATCATTATTAATTTTAATCTGCAGTACTCTATTAAGCGCATGCAATCAGCAAACACATAGCTATAATGGTTATATCGATGCCGACCTAACTTATCTCTCCAGCGATAGCGGCGGACGCTTATCCGCATTAGCTGTTACTCGAGGCGATACGGTTAACATTAATCAGTTTTTATTCAGGCTAGATCAGGGGTATGAAAGCTATGGCATGCAGGCAAATTTGCAGCAGCAAAACAATCTTAATGCTTCGCTAGCAGCATTAAGAGCACAGATAAGCTATGCTAAATCTCACTACCAACGTCAGCTGCAAATGCAGCCACAAGCAGCCGCCAGCACTGAAGATGTTGAACAAGCTCGGCAAAACCTTGAAGTGTTACAAAATCAACTACAAGGTCTCAAAGCTCAATTAGCTGCAGCGCAAAATGATACAGCGCAAAAAAACTGGCAGATAAGTCATAAGGAAAATTTTGCGCTGGAATCCGCGATTGTTTTTGACAGCTACTTCACCAAGGGTGAATATGTTCCCGCCGGACAGCCAGTTGTATCTTTGTTAAGTTCAAATAATATTAAAGCTATATTTTTTATTGGTGAAACTGGCTTGGGCAAAATTCACCTGGGTGAAAAAATTAAATTGACACGTGATGGCAGCAACGATAGCACTCTAGGACATATAAGTTATATTGCAAAACGCGCGGAATACACGCCACCAATCATCTTTTCCCGTGAAAATCGTCAAAAACTGGTGTTTAAAGTCGAAGTTAGGTTGGACAATCCCGATTTAAACTCGGTGCACCTTGGTCAACCCGTTAGCTTGGAATTACTACCATGAGCCAATTAGCAATTGAAATAAGCAATATTACTAAAATATTTGGTACAAAAACCGTGGTAAATAATGTCTCACTGCAAGTACCGCGCGGATCAATATTTGGCTTTTTAGGCTCCAATGGAAGCGGCAAAACTACGACTATTCGCATGGTCTGTGGTTTACTTACGCCGAGCTCGGGTAGTGGCAGCTGTTTAGGTTACGATATTTTGACGCAAAGTTCAGTCATTAAACAAAAAATCGGCTATATGTCACAGAAATTCAGCTTTTATACAGGACTAACCGTCTATGAAAATTTGCGCTTTACTGCCAAAGTCTATCAGATTGCACATGCCGAAATTGAAATTAACGCCATTATCGCAGATTTAAACCTTGAGCCATACCGCAATATCAAGGCATCTGGTTTATCGGGTGGCTGGAAACAACGTTTAGCACTCGCCTGCTGCTTGCTTCATAAACCAGAGCTACTATTTCTGGATGAACCAACTGCAGGAGTTGACCCCAAAGCGCGCAAAGAATTTTGGGATTATCTGCATAAAATTTCACTCCGCGATGGAATGACAATTTTAGTAACTACACATTATATGGACGAAGCTGAAAAATGCACTGACTTAGCTTATATCAATCTGGGCGAGCTTCTTTATAGCGGTAAAACACGTGACATAATTCCCTTTTCGCAGGTGAAAAGCTATTTAGTTCAAGCCGATCGTGAAGCACAACATCAATTAGTTGCAACTATTAATCAGGAATATCCCACGGTTCTGGCAACTTTTGTAAATAATGATTTACGGATATCTTCGCGAGATATTCAGGCATTGAATGCTCTGCTGCAATGTTTTCCAAATCATGCTTTTAGCGAAGTTATGCCTAATTTTGAAGAAGTATTTATAGGATTGATACCAGCATGAGCCTAATCAAAAATCTCAGTTCCATTTCGATTGCCCGCATTATTGGCTTAATACAAAAAGAATTTACGCTGATTTCCCGTGACCGAGGAACAATTGCGATGCTGGTGATTCTACCAATTATGCTCTTAATTGTTTTTGGCTTTGCAATTAGCTTAGATCCCAAGAACCTACCAACAACTATAGTTAATTATGATCAAACGCCACTAACCCGCAGTTTTATTGCCAGTTTGCAATCTTCTGGTTATTATAATCTGGTAAACAGTAGCGATAATGAAGTACAGGCAATGTCTGATTTAGATAGTGGCAAAACCAGCTTTGTGATCACTATTCCAGCTAATTTCACTCATGATTATATCCGTGGTAAAAATCCGCAATTATTGGTAGAACTGGATGCGTCTGATCCGGGAAGCAGCGCTAGTGCACTAAGCAATATTCAGCCGATTTTGAGCCAAACACTGAGCGATTTTAGTCAGCGCGGACTAATTACGCCTTCAGTGGCAGAGCGTAGTGCCAACTTAATTGTTCATCGCAATTATAATGAATCCAACCGCAGTGATTATAATATTGTGCCCGGTTTAATTGGAGTTCTCTTAACACTCACCATGGTAATGTTAACTTCAACGGCGATTACTTCAGAAACCGAATCGGGTACCATGGAAATGCTCTTAACGACACCGTTACTCGCTACTGAAATTATTCTGGGTAAGATTATTCCCTATATTGTTTTAGGTTATCTCCAGCTTACCAGTATATTAATTTTTGGTAAATTACTGATTAATATTCCGATTGAAGGAAGTGTTTGGCTATTGTATTTGGCGGCAGCTCCGTTTATCATCGCTAATTTAATGGTTGGAATGATACTCTCGACAATTGCCAAAACACCGATGCAAGCCATGCAATTAAGTGTATTCTTTCAGTTACCTTCGATGTTTCTAACCGGCTATGTATTTTCATTTTATGGCATGCCACAATGGGCACAAATGATTGGTCAGGTGTTGCCTATGACTTATTTTACCAGAATCACACGTGGAATCATGCTTAAAGGAAATGGTTTTGGCGAAATCGTACCTAATGTCTGGCCGATCTTGCTGATTGCCACAGTTCTTGTGGTTATCACCAGCATTAAGTTTAAAAAAACATTAGATTAAAATATAAATTTTATTGGAAAATATAATGAAAAAAGTAAATAACCTTTATCTTAGCCTGTTAGTAATAAGTCTTAGTGCTTGCTCAGTCTTTTCGCCTGATTATCAACAGCCTCAAATAACTGCCCCTGAGTCAACCCGAAGCGGAATTAAGATTGAATCATCAACCAGCGATTTGAGTCATGATTTATGGTGGAGGAAAATGAATGATCCACAGCTTAACCAATTAATTAGTGATGCTTTAACTAATAACAATCAGATCCAAATTGCCCAAGGCAATATTTTGCAGGCACAGGCACGACTTAAAGCCGCGCAATATAGTTGGATTCCAACTCTGAATGCCAATCTCAACGGTTTTGCCGGCAATACCTGGGCGACCAATTTTACCCCACAAGGCAGTCTCAGTCAAAACCCGGCAATACCCTCCGGAAGTACCGGCAATACAAATTTTAGTGGTTACTATGGAGGATTTACCCCCAGTTATAATTTTAATATTTTTGCTAACTTAAACCAAAGCAAACTGGCTAAAGCTTCGCTGGAAATGCAAAAAGCTGCCCTCAATTCAACCCGCCTAAGCATCATCGGACAAGTCAGCGGAGCATACTTTATGCTTCTGGGGCAGAAAAAACAATCAGTCCTGCAACAACAGAGCATCCGAGATCTGCAAGCATCCGCTCAACTTTTACAGGCTAAATATCAAAGTGGTGCAAGCGATAAAGCGGCACTAAGCGATATTCAGCAGCAAATTGCCAATGCAGAAGCACAATTACCTGCGATTGAAAATAGTATCGCGCAGACTGAAAATTCCTTACAAGTATTAATGGGTAAAAACCCCGGTACTATTGTCACTAATAGTTCAATTGATAAACTCAATGTGGATGGCATGATTCCGGCAAATATCCCTTCAAGTGTACTTAAGAATCGTCCAGATATCCTTATGGCAGAAGAAAATCTAAAAATGGCAAATGCCAATGTAGGATTGGCTACCTCGGTGTTTTTCCCCACTATCTCACTGACCGGAATGGTTGATGGTGCATCGGTAGCGCTGTCTAATTTGTTTAATGTCGGAACCGGATTTTGGGTAGCGCAAGCAGCAGTGTCAATGCCAATTTTAAATGCTGCCAGCTATGAAGAAATAAAAGCCGCCAAAGGTGGTTATTACGTCGCTTACTACAACTATATGCAAACGGTTAAATCTGCGTTTGCTGATGTCGATAACCAACTGACTAATCAACAAAAAATGAATCAGGTTTTTTATTATAGTAAGCAAGCATATCAGGCGAAAAATGAAGCCTTGCAAATTGCGGAGGCCAAATATAACTCTGGTGCAAAAGACTATAGTGTAGTCTTAAATGCCAAATTAAACTTGGATAATGCCAGCTTGAATCTCAATCAGGCAAAAATGCAGCAGCTTGATAGCATCGTTATGGTTTATCAGGGATTAGCAGGTGGTTATAACTGATTTTGTGGAGTTTTATTATTTAGTCAATGCTAAACTTAAGATCATCCTTAGATTATAGGCAATAGCGAGAGACTAAAAACACCGCCAACTCTCAGCCGAACAATGCTATGAGCTGAGGCAGGAAAAGCCAAGCCGATTATATCAAAAATGATAGCGGCATCATATATCAAAATCTGCATGGTGGAGTAGTCCCAGATTTTGTCATTTGCTATGGTGGGACTCCTGCACAATGTAAAAATGCAGAAAAGATGAGAAGTTAAGCTTTAATCAATTATTTCTCTGCCTCAAGCTATTTTATTTAGATAGTATTGAGGCATCCATGCCACCATATTTAGAGCGCTATCTTCGTAGCTTACGCTTACTTAATTTAATATCGAGTTTACTCTGGCACAAATTATTGCCTTAACTTTGCACCAGCCATTTAAATTTTAAGATTGAAAATCAATAAAACTCCACAAAGGCATATAGTCACTTATATGTCCACCACCACATTCGACGTTACCATAGGTTAAGATTAAATCTAGTCCATCGCTATTACAGTCAGATGCATCACGAACATCCATCATCAGGTAACTATCACCAATATTCATAATCCGATATTTGCTATTTTTTGCTTCATCTATCGCCCATTTCTGGTAATTAGAATCCGATTTTTTTTGTATTAATAATGAGTGACCTGTTCCAGCACCTACAGCATAATCTGTATTATTAGCCACAGCT
Source organism: Burkholderiales bacterium (assembly GCA_019748155.1). Lineage (GTDB taxonomy): Bacteria > Pseudomonadota > Gammaproteobacteria > Burkholderiales > UBA11063 > Aquella. Next base: position 5,328 of record JAIEPY010000084.1, read on the forward strand.
ATGGTAACTATTGGCCAACCATTATAAGAAATACCTTTATAGTTAATATCAAATAACTGGTTGAAAGAATTAAAATCTTTTTTAGTATATTGTGTTAATTTAGTACCATTACTAATGTTGCCAGCATAAATATCGGCAACCTTACCATTGTTTACGTTTTGTATAAATACACTTTTCTTATTACCATAAAATATAGTGGTTGAATTATCATTTATGCGATTAACATATACACCGCATTTATTTGATTCAATAGTGGAAAATTTGGCAATATTATCTCGATTTTCATTAAACCAAAGAGGACTATATTCTATTCGGGTGTAGACTAATTCATCACAGCTATCTGAGCTACCCTCAATCCAACTTGTTGGATAAGTGATCCCCCTAGCTCCTTTTAATATTTTAAAACGCCCAATTTCAGTACTGTTGATAATATTATTACTAGGATCAAGCTCAAATACATGTCCAGATAATGTAGTTGTATTAGTTGTCGTTTCCTCTATTTTTGCAGTTAGCTCATATTTGTAACCTTCTTTTGCTTTGAACTCAGTAGCACATGTAATTCCACTACCACCGTCTGCACCAAAAGCACAATTTGTATTTAAAATAACTGCGCCAGTTGAATCGCCAAAATATGAAAAATGTACTTGTCCTTGATAATTTAAATTAGGCGGATTTACTCCAATGTACATAGCATCACCATTTCCATGACCATTTAACGGGTCTAACCAAAACTGTGTTGCAATATACCTTGTACCTTTTGGTTTGCTAGCTAATCTCTCAAATAAATAACTATTACTAATCGCATTAAAAAAAACTTTATCTATTTTTGTGCTGTCATAGGCAATGTTAACGATATTACCTTGAGGCGAATTAGGTTTATAATATGATTGATTTGAGCCCAATACATATTTTGAGTTTTTAATTATTTGTTCTATATTATCTGCCCAACTATAATTAAAAATTAATAATATACTTAAACATATATACTTTTTAAAATAAGAACTTATAGTGTTTTGTAGTCTACTTGTAGCCATTAAAACCTCACGTTTCATAAAATAATTAATACAATTAATGCTTTTAATTTTTAAAAGCAACAAACTCTCTGACAATACTGTTTTAACAAAGCAATAAAAATATAAGCTCAATCACTGCGCGAATTATAACCTAAATCTTGCAACCAACAAAACCCCTAAAGCCCTCAGTGGATAGCATTTATGGGTATGCCCCACCACTTTTATAGGGAAGAGCAATGATAGGTTAATCGAACAATAATCAATAATACGCTAAAATTTTATCAGCTAGCAGAATCTAATCAAGTATACTGCGGGATTAATAAAATTTTTAGTGATAATCCCCGCGCAAAAATATTACTTTTTGCACTTGATGTCCCAGGTATAAAATATGACTCATGATATAAAGCATAACTATCAATACACTGACTTACATAAAAAACTATTAATCACAGTTTTACTCTTACTACTCTTTGTTACGCAAGCTGCAACAGATATATATGTATCTGGATTACCCATCATGGCTAGTGAATTCAACGTTTCACCGGCAAAAATGAATATGACAATCACTTACTATGTCTACACTCAGGCATTTCTATTTTTAATCATGGGACCAATCAGTGATTTACTGGGACGTAGAAAAACTATATTAGTATCGCTAGTAATCTCAATAATAGCAACGTTTATGATTTCTGAAAGTAAAAATCTTGATCAAATTATTCTTTTAAGAATTGTCCAAGCAATTGGTAGTGCATCGGTATATATTGTTTCCAGATTAATTATCAAAGAAATTTACAATAAAGAAGAAATTTTATCGGTTACCGGACTATTTTTATTAGGCTTAGTTCTATCACCAGCCTTAGCGCCAGTTATCGGGGCAATCATAATTAAATATTTAGATTGGCGCTGGAGTTTTAGATTTATTGGTATCGTATCAATGACCTTAACCTTTATCGGTTTCTTTATTATTAAAGAAACCAATCATGCAATAGAAAAATTTCGACAGGAATTTAGACCGCGTAAAATGCTCGCAAATTATCTTGGCGTTTTGAGCAATTGGTTATTTATTCGCTATTTGGTGGTAGTTGGCGGAACATTTGCATCATTCTACGCCTTTATTTCAATGTCGAGCTATATGTATATTAATGAGTACCACATTTCAAGCATTTATTACTCCTACTTATTTACTTTTATCGCGCTAGGATATTTAATTGGCAATAAATTAATGATTTACCTGAGCAAGAATGGTAAAAGTGGATATCAAATTGTCTTAATCGGTATAGTTATTGCGGTTTTTGTAGTAATTTTAACCACCATATGTATTGCATTTAAAAACTACACTCTGCTATTTATTGGTCTAATTACTCTCTCAGGTTGGCTAACTCGTTTAGCAACCGCATTTATAAATCCACCGATTCAAGTGGGCGTAATCCACTCTTTTCCAGGGTTAAACTCATATGCAGTTGGCTTACTAAGCTCTTTGCAGTATGCATTTGCTGCCTTTGGATCATGGATAGTTGGGATCATGCCTTTTGAGCCCAGCACAAATATTATAGCTACCACCATAATTTTTACGGGTATAACAATTACAATGTTTTCTACCATAAAGCACCACGAACTGGAGTAAGTTACGTACGATTAAACTCACGTTTCCAATAAAACCCACTAATACATTCATAGTTAGCACAAATGGAAACCCTTTGCGATGGAGTGGCTGGAAAAACTCCGGATGAATGTCCGAAGTTTTAAGAAAAGAAGCATTCTAAACAGCCGGTTCTAGCACACTGCTAGTCTTAGGATGAATTTTAGTCTCAATTGGTTTATTATCTGTAATAATTTGTACTAGTTTATGAATTGCACCTGCCGTATCTTTATCTCCGTGGTAAGACATAAATAAATCGTAAACGGTTGGCTCCAAATTATATTCTTTGGCTGAATTATAGGCTAATATATGCGCAACTCGTTGATAAATTTCATCCTCGCGAAATCCAGTCTGCTGGGTAATAATTGAAATTAAATAATTACCCGTGCTTTCATTATCAATCGTAATTTCTAGCGCTTGGGAATTAGCATCTTTTTCAAAAATATCACTACCCAATAAACCATTATCTGATTTAATCAAGAAGCGGTAGATTCCAGGCTCAAGCCCGGCCATATCAACTGACGTATTACAGTCTATGGTCTCTGGCAAATCAATACATGTCATCTCGCCATTAAGAACTACTTTATCTAAATAAGGTTCAATTTCATAACTGATGCTACTTAGATGCTTAATACGTGCTTCATTGACACTTTTTAGCAGAGAAACATTCACTGAAGTAAGGTGGTTACTTTGCCCTCCAGACATCGTCGCTATAGACTCTTGGATAGATGTCGCAGACAATGGCGTAATATTTTCTTTACTACATGATAGCAGTGCTAGGGCAAATAATATTAGTAATTTTTTCATAATTAATTTTTCACCTTATTAATAAATTGGTTTCATTGAACCACTTATACCATCCTGACCTTCAATGCTAACAGGCACATCTTTTCGTAATTTATCGCTAAGATTATCGAGCGCTTTAGCTAAATTGCGACTACCACCATAATACATAAATAAATCATATAGCGTGATCTCTAAATCATATTCCTGACTCTGGGAAATAGACAAAATGTGCGATACTCGTTGATAAATCTCACTTTCTCGGAAACCGGTTTGATGGGTAATCAATTGAATTAAATAATACCCGGTACTTTCATTATCGATCGTAATTACTACAGGAATAAGATTTGGAATAATCTCAAATACATCACTACCAAGAAGACCCTCCCCAGATTTAATTACCAAGCGATAAATTGCAGGCTTCAATTGATTGAGATCCGTCACTGCTTTGCAACTTATTTCTGAGCCCGTATCTTGACACTCAATGCTATCACTTAGCAATGTATTTTGAGAGTAGTTTTCTATATAAAACTTTACATTTGTAAAATCACCAGCGGTACGATTATTAGAATCTTTGAGAAAAGTTGCTTTAATTGTAGTAGTATGCTTTTGAGTCGGTGCCGCTTGGCTCATTACATTGTGCAGACTATAAGGCTGCGATGTAACCGATGATGAATCAGCCCGATGTTTGGAGTTAGTTTTACTACACCCGATTAATGCAGCTAACAAAAGCATTGTCAACATCTTGCAGAAAGAGAAGCGCAAATAAACCTTCATTTTTGGCCTTTATTTAAACATATACTCAAACTGATTTGAAATACTGCTAGGCGACAAGCGACGAAGCCTACAGCTAGTACGTGAGGAGCTTGGCAACGACCCAGGATGATGAGTCTGATTGAGTATAGCGCAGAATATTTTTCTAGAAAGCTCTATTATATATTTTAATCCACAGATTGACAAGTGTCAGAATTAGCACAATTAACCAAACACCCTCTAAAATAAATTTTAAAGATTACTTGATAATTAGGGGTGTGATTAAAAGTGCTCTTTTGTTAAATTAATCGTATTTATTCAAAATGCGTGATATTATTTAGCTCTAATAACAACTTAAGAGCATAAACTATGGTAGTGACGGATAAAGAATTTTTTGATAAATTAGAGCAACAACCAGAATTAAAAAATAGATTCAAAGTGATGCTATCAATAAGTACAAACAGTGGTAAAGAATTAATTACATTAGCAGATGAAGCAGAATATAGGGTGATTGAACAAGTACGTAAATTAAGTCAGGAATTATTGCAAGGCTGGGCAAATAAAGAGTCTGCACCATACCACAAAACTTGGACACCTTCTCTCAAGACATTGCTGCCACAAGATTTGTTAACTTAACCAATAGTTGAGGCTTTTTACAACACTTAACCGAGTTAAGTTTTGTTTCTGTTCGGCTGGAATTTGCTGTCTCAAATTTATTCGGTGACATATAGCCTAATTTTGAATGAATTCGATTAGGATTATACCAGCCATTTATATAGTCAAATATCACTAATTCTGCGTTAGCTCTAGTTTCAAAGTGCAAATGGTTCAGTACTTCTTTTTTATCAAACCAAAGAAATTCTCAGCAACCGCGTTGTCCCAGCAATTACCTTTACGACTCATGCTACCAACCAAGCTATTTTGCTTAATCAACTTGCGATAAACCTTTGAGCAATAATTACTACCTCGGTCAGTATGCATAATTACTCCTCGTGGGTAACCTCTTGCCTCTAAAGCATTACTAAGTGCTTTTACTACTAACCAGCGGTCAATCTTATCGCTTGTCGCATAACCAATTACTTTATTTGAATATAAATCAATTACAGTTGCCAGATATAACCAGCCCTCATCAGTATCAATATAGGTTACATCACCGCACCACGCATAATTTGCACACCGCATTGTAAACTCTCGATTCAACCAATTTTCATAAATCGGTTTGCCATGATTAGAGTCGGTAGTTTGTGGTTTAAACTTCTTACTAACTATAGATTTCAAACCAGCATTTTTCATTATCTTAGCCACCGTATTATGACTAGCTTTGATATCTTTTTGCTGCAAACTTTCAGTAATTTTAATGCTATCATAGGTTTTTCTTGATTCGCTAAACTCAGCATTAATCACTGTTAACAACTGCTCTGCTGCACTCTTCTCTATAAGCCGTCTATTAGCACTTGACTTCCAATAATAGTAACCAGAACGACTTACGTTAAATAGTTTGCAAGCAGAACCAATATTTAGCCAATCTTCATTTTCTAGAATTAAGGTGTACTTTACTTCATTTGTTTGGCAAAGTACACCGTGGCTTTTTTTAATAGTTCTACCTCCATTTTAAGCTGGGAGTTTTCTTTCTTCAGTTTAGCTAGTTCAAAACTCTGCTCACCTGGCTTTGACTGCTTTTTATTCGCACTTATCTACTGATAAAGTAGCCGTTCCGGCACCTGATAATTTCGCGCACATTCAGCTGCTGATTCATATATTTCACTATTGTATATTTCAACCAGCTGATCTTTAAA
>JAIEPY010000032.1 GCA_019748155.1 Burkholderiales bacterium
CCTTAAAAGGCAATTAAAAAAGCATAGGCAACTGATATAGCCTATGTTTTATCTGTTGTTATATAAAGATGGGTATATAATCATGAATAACAGCGAATTTAATCTACAAAATGTCAAATGTGCTGGTTGTGTCGGCAAAATTCAAAGTACTTTAAATAAAGTGCCGGGGATAAAAACCGCGCAAGTAAACTTACTCGACAAAACCCTATATGTTGAATATCTCGATGTTAAGTTAGATGAGCTAGTTATCGCAGAAGTAGAAAAGCTGGGCTTTGGTGCTAGTTTAGATGTGGTACATGAACAAAAAATCAATTTATCGACACATATTGCCCTGCCTTTAATCTCTGGCATACTACTGATGACTATTGCTATGCTGCCGCAATTTATGATTAATCCAGCAACCACCAGCGGATTATGCTTAGGTATTACATATAGCTTAATCTCCCTAACAATCATAGTTGGGGTGGGAAACAAAATCATTAAGAGTGGTTATATTGGTTTTAAAACACTTAATTTCAATATGCATAGTTTAATTTTACTTGGTATTGGATCGGCATGGCTATATTCCTTAGGCGTTATCCTTATTGTACACTATAGCAAAATTTCTCTACCTTATCATTTATATTTTGATTCCGCGTTAATGATTTTAGGCCTGATTAACCTTGGGGCGTATTTTGAAGAGCGCGCTAAAAATAATACTACTACGGCAATTAAGAGCTTAACTAATCTGGTTCCGCAGACTACGACAATTATTATTGATGCTGTTGAACAACAAATTGCTACTAATTTATTACGCACAGATAATCTAATTAAAATTCGCCCAGGTGAGCAATTACCTGCCGATGGTGAAGTAGTTGATGGTGATAGCTATATTGACGAAGCAATGCTTAGCGGAGAACCTCTCCCAGTTTATAAAACTATTGGCGATAAAGTTAGCAGCGGGACTATTAATACCAGCGGTGCGTTTATTTATCGGGTAAGTGCAGTTGGTGGCAATACCTTACTGGGTGAAATCATCAAGTTGGTAAAGTCAGCACAACTCAGCAAGCCACCACTAGCAAAACTAGCGGATAAAGTTGCACGAATTTTTGTACCAACGATCATCGTGATCGCCGCTGTTAGTGGACTAGTATGGTATTTCTTAGCCGCAAGCGATAATTTTGCCACTGGATTAGCGGTGTTTATGACTGTTTTGATTATTGCCTGCCCTTGCTCTGTTGGACTGGCAATACCAGTGGCGCTGATGGTCGGAATCGGACGAGGTGCGGCGCAAGGTATTCTTATTCGCGATGCAAGCTGTTTAGGTCAAATTGATAAACTTCAAGTGGTACTATTTGATAAAACAGGAACTTTAACTATCGGCAAACCGCAAGTAGTGAATTTTGAGCACTCACAGGAAGTCTCTGCAATAAAGGCACTACAAATTTTAAAAAATTTAGAACTGAATTCTGAGCATCCCCTTGCTCATGCACTGCTCAAATACCATCCTGAAATAGTTGCAAATAACCACATTGAAGGATTCAAATCCGTTGCGGGTAAAGGTGTCAGTGCTATAATAAATGATATTTGTTATTATGCTGGTTCTGCAGCATGGATGAAAGAACTAGAATTAATAGACTCCGAATTAATCACCGATAATCACTATAGCCAAATCTATTTGGCAACACAAGATAAAATATTGGCTCGAGTAGATATTAGCGATATATTAAAACCTGATACTACACAAACTATTGCAACATTAAAAGCTCAAGGGCTAAGCGTAGCAATGGTAACAGGAGATAATCACAGCAGCGCTAAGCATATCGCACAACAGGCTGGTATTAATGAAGTCTTTGCCGAATGTAAACCACAAGATAAAATTGCAATCGTCAAACAGTATCAAGCACAAGGTAAAATCGTTGCCTTCGTCGGCGATGGAATAAATGATGCGCCAAGCTTGGCACAAGCTGAAATTGGTATTGCTATTGGTGGTGGAACAGATATTGCATTACAAACAGCCAGCATAAGTCTACTGCGTGGACAACTCAGCGCAGTTGATGATGCATTGAAATTAGCGCGCAAAATCAACCTCAATATGCGCCAAAATCTCTTTGGTTCATTTATTTATAATTCATTGGCAGTGGCTGTTGCTGCTGGTGCACTCTATCCACTATGGGGAATTTTACTAAACCCAGTAATTGCCAGTGTGGTTATGAGCTTATCCTCAATTACCGTGATTGGCAACGCTTTACGGCTTCGCTATGCTTAGTACTGATTTTCAAATTTTTTGATGATAATAAACTAAGCTGACAACAATATGCTATAATTATAAATTATTTTTAGGAGTAAAAATGAGATATTTATTAGCATTATTCATTCCATGGCTGACATTTTTTACAATGGGCAAAGTTGTCCAAGGTATTTTGTGTTTATTTTTGCAAATTACTATAATTGGCTGGCTACCTGCTACCATCTGGGCTTTTTTTGTAATTTCCGATTACAATAGAAAACAAGAAAACGATCGGCTAATCAATGCTATTAATAATAAATAACCACCTATCCGTGGTTATTTATTATTTGGATCGATACACCTTATGCAAAGCTCAGAAAAACCAAATACTGATTAAATAATGTTCTTAAATCATACCAATATCTTTAAGAAACTTAGTCCCTTGCTTATAACCATCATCGATCAATAATTTAATATGTACAGGATCCCGATCAAGTTTGCTGGCAAAATTCATTGATTTTTGCAGTTCAGGAGACATTTCAATCATTGGAATATGATATGGCTGATCTGGGTCATCAGGAAAACACTTTGGTATTTTTATTTCATGAGTAACACCCCGAGCAGCTAAATGAGTTTCCTTATACGCCCCTGCACTATACAAGAGATTTAAAAATTCAACTTGACTAAGATTTTGAAATAATGAGATATTTCCTTCCAATTGGTTACGACGATCATTTATTTCTGAAATTTCAGTTGGAATATGATCTGTTGTAGTCGGATTAATTTTTATTACCCAGATTTCATCAGGTAAAAATGGTCCGATAATTGGTGCTTTGATCAGAACATCTATCGGAGGATTATCCGAAAATAAACCATCCCAATAGGCATCCTGCCCTATTTCAACAGCAGGAAACAGATTGGGGATACAAGCCGAAGCCATCAAATGCTCTGGTTGGATAACTTCATTATAAGATGAGAATTTAGTTAGGCGACCACTTAAAATATTACATGCGCCAAGCACTAGTACAGGAGCCTTACCTTTGAACTCTTCCATTTTATTAAAGTCCGCATGCATAGTTAAAAGTTCTTTTAGATCACTAAACTCAGGTCTTAATCCAGTTGTGGTTATTTTAGCCATAGTTTTAGAAAATTCTGACGTAGGACTACGATTAATTGCAGGAATAAGACCTTTATTTACGGCATTAATCCAAGTAATTATTAAACGATTAATAAATTGCTCTTTAGTGGTTTTAGCACTATTGTCTTCCCAAAACTCAATTAAATCCTCACAATGATCATGTCCAAGGTGTAGCGCCAGCCACGCAAAAAAGGCACATACTCCACCACCAGAAGTTCCACTTAAGCTGACAATTTCATATTTTTGCTGAACCTTGTGTTCAAAAAATGCTTTTAATACCCCAGCGGTAAATGCTGTCTGACTACCGCCTCCTTGGCAGGCTATCGCAATTTTAGTCTTCATATTATTTTTTCTATAGAAATAAGGTCAATGTTATTCAAAAATTATCTCATAAGTCCAAATTACTTATAGTAGCCTCTATAAACCAAATTCTACTTTGATAACACCATTAAATCGCCAAACGAGCAACAACTTCACCTTTTAAGACGGTACGATCAATAATTTCCTGCACATCGTTATCATCAACATAGCTATACCAAATACCTTCAGGGTAAATAACACAAACGGGTCCTAATGCACAACGTCCAAGGCAACCAGACTTACTAGCACGATATTTATCCTCACCCCATTGATCTAACGACTGCAAATACATTTTGGCAAAATTAAAGCCATCCTCACCACTGATATAACCGCAGCCATTACCATCAGCTTTTTTATTCGTGCAAAAAAATATATGTCGCTTAAAAAACATCATCATTCCTTATTAAAGATTGTACAACCACGAATCAAATTTATGTTCTGGGAAAATATTTTCTTCATACTCAACATTTACTAAATATAGCCCATCCGGCATAAAAGTTGGTGGTGCAATTTTACGGTCTTTATGATTTAGGAGGTCATTAAATTGTGCCATGCTAATACGCTTATTGCCAACATAAATCAGTGCACCGACTATATTACGCACCATATGATATAAAAAGGCATTAGCAGTAAATTCAAAGCGTACCATCTCACCACGGCGCTCTAATCGTGCTTTATGCATGGTACGGACAGCATTTCGTGCTTGACAATCTGAGGCACGGAACGAACTAAAATCATGCACGCCAAGCAATGAATTTACCGCTCCTTGCATCAGTTCAATATCTAAGCCATGCGGATAATGACCAACTAAGTTATCTAAAAGCGCAGAATGAGTAGCATGCATTGACAAATAGTAGTGATATTCTCTTTTTCGCGCTGAAAATCTGGCATCAAACTTATCATCTACTACACTAGCTTGCTTAACCCGAATATCATGTGGTAGCTTGGAGTTAACCGCAGTCACCCAACCGTGAAGCTTACGCTTGGCATTAGTATCAAAATGAACTACTTGCCCAAGTGCATGAACACCGCTATCCGTACGACCTGCAGTAACTGTAGTAATTTCTTCATCGGCAAAATCACTCAAAGCTGCTTCCAGCGATGACTGAATAGTTGGTACACCATGCTGAGTCTGCCAACCATTATAACTACTGCCGTTATACTCAACTAATAACGCATATCTAACCATCTAAACCCAAATCCGCTAATAATTGATTTACTTGAGTTTTAAATTTATCTGGTAAGTCCATATTCTGCTTCATATCTAATAAAAGCTCACGAGCTTTTTGATGCTCATCAATATGATAATACATGCGCGATAAATTTAGCTTTTCTTCATACTCAACATCATGAGGATCTACAAGCTCCTCATGAGAGTTAAATTCGCTGCTGCTAGCCAAAACATGCCCAAAATCAGGGCTAACTATTACCTCTGGGTTAGATAAAGATATATCACCAAAATCCATAACTCGTTCAGCGGCAAAGTCGATTGCTTCAACAGCATTAGTAGCTGTAGGAGTTGATTTTAAGTTCACATTGTTATTAAAATCTAATGTCCGACTAATATCTTCTTCATCTAAAGGAGGTGCTATTATAAATAGATTATCTTGTAGTGGAGAAGTTATTGGATTTATTTGTGAATAATCCATTTGATGGTTAATATCTTCTTCATTAACCATAGCTGTTTCCACTAAAGCTTGTTCAGAAATACTTTCCCCAATATTTAAATTAAGTTCAGCTGAGTTGACAGAGCTCGTTATCTCTACTGATTTTTGTAAATTATCAGGATCATAATTATAACGGGTACATATTTCAGCTAAGGTTTTACGCACTGGATCATCAGAATCTAAATTACGATTAAGGCTATCATAAAATGTATCAGCCTTAGTTATATTTTTAGCTGATAAATATAGCTCAAACAGTTTAAGCCTAATATCATCACGCCCGTCATCAAAAGTTAAAATTTGTTCCAAAGTATTAACCAGCTCATCATCAAGAAGCATTGAGCTTACACTTTCAACCGCAGCAGTAATAACTGGCTCCGGGGTAAGCGATGGCTCCATATTCAAATCAGGTAATTTGTCGGCGATTGGAATCTCGCGTGAAGTGGATGTCTTATTAACTGCTGAAGTTTCTGGCTCTTGCAAATGCACAGGAATAATACTATCAATAGTAAAATGACTATCGTCCAACGCAGCTATATTTGCTTCATCAACCGGATCAATATATTGTGGATTTGAAAACTGCAATGGAATTATATTATCTACCATCTGACGAGTTTTTTTTGCGCGAGCACGAAAGACCAAAATTAATCCCAAGCTGAACAAAACACTTAAAATATAATATTTATATTCAAACAATATATCCAAAATTGGACTTACTGGCTTAGCCTCTGCTGCTACTTCTTGCTTAATTTTAGCTGGGGCACGCTGCTTAACCACGTTAAGCATAGGATTAACATCACTAAATAGGTTTGGTGAATCAATCTCCAAATTAGAATTAAACTTGGCTGCTATTTGTGTTAGCAATGTAATTTTTTGCGGATTAGTTAATTGAGTATTTAGCAAATAATTATCTGCTGCATCACTAGGAATTAAAGCTATATCTTTAGCTTCAGGTAAAAATATTTCTGCACCTGATTCGTATAAATAACTGAGTGGACGTAAATCGCGATAGTTTTCCATCGCTAAGGCAATAATAATCTGATTAAGACTGAGATCTGCTTTAGGGTACAACGATTGCTCAAACTTAGCAATGCTATAAATGGTATCATTCTTAACTGTAGTATAGCTGAATGAGCTTTGATTAAATTGGGATAAGTGCTGACGGACATAGTTATTATTAAAATCTGCATCGTATGAAACAGAAGGTGCTACCACCGGAGATTTTGCAATAGATTTAGCTCGTGCAATAGGAATTGGTTTAACCGACGGGCGATAGGATGTATTATCATTGCGGGCTATTATTACCCGATTGTCTCTATTGGGTTCAGAATTAATTACCCCAGAATTATCCGCCGAATACTCCAAAGGATCAAGCAAAATGGTATATTGGCGATAAAAATCGTTACTATTAACCTGATAATGTAATACAAAACTTAAAACAGGTGACTTAATTGGACGTGAAGAAGATATCTTAATCACATTTCCTCTATTCGTTTTCATGACCGTAAAATTGAGGCTCGCTAATTCAGGGTTAAATGATATTCCAGATTGCTGAAATTTATCCTTGCCAGCTAGATCTACCGCAAAATTATTATAATCAACTTTGCTTCCAAAAGCATTAATTGGAATAGTTGCACTTAACCGTTGATTCAAAAAAGAACTTACAGCTATCGCACCCAAATCCGCATAGCTGGTAGCTATAAACAAGCTAGCAGCTAATGCAAATAATATTTTACGCATGGCGACGTTGAACCAGAATATTTAACATTCGGCGAATCGGCTCTGCAGCACCCCAGAGTAATTGATCACCAACTGTAAATAAACTGATAAAGTCATCACCAAACTTCAAACGTTTTAAGCGCCCAACTGCAATTGTCAAGCTACCGCTAATTGCTGCCGGAGTTAATTCTGCCAGAGTTTCTGCTTTTGAATTTGGCACCAATTTTACCCACTCATTAGCATTAGCGATTAAGTCCGCAATTTGCTCTAAGCTTAGATCTTTACGTTTTAATTTAATTGTAAGCGCCTGAGAGTGGCTTCTAAGCGCGCCAACCCTAACACAAGTACCATCGACTTTAATCGTATCCGGCTCAAAACCTAAAATCTTATTGGTTTCAACCGAACCCTTCCATTCTTCTTTGGTTTGACCATTTTCCATACCGGCGTCAATCCATGGAAGCACGCTGCCTGCAAGTGGCGCACCAAAATATTGTTTAGGAAAGCCATCTGAACGTAGTTCTTGTGATACACGACGATCAATATCTAAAATAGTTATATTTTTATCATCTAAAATATCTTTAACCGCATTATATACCGCGCCCGATTGTTGTAGTAGTTCGCGAATATTATTTGCACCAGCACCTGACGCTGCTTGATAGGTCATCGATGAAATCCACTCGATTGCATCAGCTTTAAATAATCCATCCAACGCAAGTAACATCAAGCTAACAGTACAATTACCGCCAACATAGTTTTTAATGCCATTTGCCAAAGCTTGTTCAATATTAGCATTATTAATTGGATCTAGGACAATCACCGCATCCGGCGTCATCCGTAATGATGAGCTCGCATCTAACCAGTAGCCATTCCAGCCAGCTTGACGCAGTTTATCCAACACCGCATGGGTGTAATCACTTCCTTGAGTAGTAACAATACAATCAAGCGTAGCTAGTTTATTAATATCGTATGCGTCTAATAGTACGCCTGCATCTTTTCCAACTTGTGGTGCAGCACCACCAGCGGCGGAAGTTGAAAAGAAGTATGGATCTATTGTCACAAAATCATTTTCTTCGCGCATCCGTTCCATTAGTACTGAACCAACCATACCACGCCAACCAATAAATCCTACTTTTAACATTTTATAGTTCCCTCAATAAATTTTTAACCACTAACGCAGCTCTTTTGGCTGCCATTTCTTTTAAATCAGTGAAAGAGTGGAATGCATCACCATCCTGACCTGCCATATCTGATAACGAACGAATTACTGCGAATGGAATTTGATTGGCATAGCAGACATGCGCAATCGCCACACCTTCCATTTCACAGGCCAAAGCATTAAACTCACAATGTAAAAACTCTGCCTTAGCTGCATCATCAATAAACTGATCACCGCTGACAATTCGCCCAGAAACTACTTGATTTGATTCTAGTTGTACTTTTCTAGTTAACAATTCTTTAAGCCAATTATCTGCAGCAAATGAAAAAGTATTTACTCCAATAATTTGCCCAAGTGGCACGCCAAATGAACGCATATCAAAATCATGTTCAATCAGATCATCAGCAATCACAATATCACCAAATTTTAGTTCTTTACTTAAACTTCCGGCAACACCCACATTAACCACATAGTCAATTGCAAAATTAGCTAATAAAGCCTGAGTGGCAATTGCCGCATTGACTTTACCAATGCCACATTTTGTGCTTATCACACGATGCCCAGCATAAAAATATTCGTGATAAACATTTCCTGCTAAACTAATACTATGAAGTGGAGTCCAGACTAATTCTAAATCTATCTGGCTAAGCTCTTCATCCATTGCACAAATAATTGCTAGTTTCATCCTAACTAAACAATCTCACGATTCACTAATAATGCAATCATCCGCGCCAATTCATATTTCAAGTTTTGGCGAGTAACGACCATATCAATCGCGCCTTTTTCCAGTAAAAATTCAGCAGTTTGGAAACCTTCCGGTAACTTTTCGCGCACTGTTTGCTCAATCACCCGTTTACCTGCAAAGCCGATTGATGCACCTGGTTCTGCTACTACAACATCACCTAAGAATGCAAAGCTAGCTGAGACACCACCATAGTTTGGATCAGTCAATACCGAAATAAAAGGTAATTTTTTGACACTTAACAAATGCAATACCGCAGAGGTTTTAGTCATTTGCATCAACGAATTAGCCCCTTCCATCATGCGTGCACCACCAGAAGTTGCCACACAAATAAATGGACAGTTATTTTCTGCTGCAGTCATAACACCACGCGCAAAGCGTTCACCAACTACTGACCCCATTGAGCCACCAATAAACTTAAACTCAAATGCGGCAATAACAACCATCTGCTTATTCATAGTGCCCTGCATCACCACAATGGCGTCGCTTTCACCAACTTTATTTTGACTGTCTTCCAGCCTATCCGCATATTTCTTACTATCTTTGAATTTAAGAATATCAACTGGGCGTACCTCCGCACCGATTTCTACTCGTCCATCACTATCAAGTAGCATATCCAACCGTTTGCGTGCACTCATATAATGATGATAATTACACTTAGGACAAACTTGATAATTTTTCTCTAGATCCGTGTAATATAAAATTTCGTTACAACTATCACATTTATGCCATAGGCCCTCTGGTACATTTGCTTTATCACCACCATCGACATTAACCTTGGGTGGTAATAACTTACTTAACCAACTCATAATTTTTTCCTCAACTTAGTTATTTTTTGCAGCGATTTTCTGCGCCCAAATTAATGGCGCAGACTGGTGAACTGAATTACCATCAGAATCAACCGCTACCGTTACCGGCATATCTTCAACTTCAAACTCATACACAGCTTCCATGCCAAGATCAGCAAAAGCCACAACTCGAGCGGCTTTAATTGCTTTGGAAACTAAATAGGCTGCACCACCAACTGCAATCAGGTACACGGCTTGATTCTGTTTGATCGCATCTATAGCAATCTGACCACGTTCAGACTTGCCGATCATGCCAATCAAACCAGTTTGTTCTAACATCTGTGGTGTAAATTTATCCATTCGGGTAGAAGTTGTCGGACCAGCCGGACCAACTGCTTCATCACGCACCGGATCGACGGGTCCTACGTAATAAATAAAGCGCCCATTAAAATCAACTGGTAATTGCTCACCATTATTTAACATTTCAGTGATTCTCTTATGTGCGGCATCACGTCCGGTTAAAATTTTTCCGGATAAGAGTAAAGTTTCTCCAGTTTTCCAGCTTGCAGTTTCTGCTTTGCTGATATTATTAATATTCACTCGGCGCGATTGGGTGCCACCCAAAGCTATCTGTGGATAGTCAGTCAGTTTTGGTGGACTAAATACTGCTACACCGCTACCATCCAGAGTAAAATGAATATGACGAGTCGCCGCACAATTTGGAATCAGCGCAATCGGTTTACTCGCAGCGTGAGTAGGATAATCCAAAATTTTAACGTCCAATACCGTTGTCAGACCACCAAGCCCTTGTGCACCGATGCCTAAAGCATTAACTTTATTATACAGTTCAATTCTTAGCTCTTCAAGTTGATTTTGTGAACCACGAGCAATTAATTCTGCCATATCAACTGGCGCCATGAGTGATTTCTTAGCCAGCAGCATCGCTTTCTCGGCAGTTCCACCAATTCCAATTCCTAGCATTCCCGGTGGACACCAGCCAGCACCCATCGTTGGGACGGTTTTGAGTATCCAATCAACAATTGAATCAGATGGATTCAACATTGCAAATTTGGCTTTATTTTCTGAACCACCACCTTTAGCAGCGATTTCTATTTCAATAGTATTCCCCGGTACAAGATCATAATGAACAACTGCCGGAGCATTATCACGAGTGTTTTTACGGCTAAAAGCCGGATCTGCTAAAACCGAAGCACGTAATTTATTTTCTGAAAAATTGTAGGCTAAACGCACGCCCTCATCTATCATTTGTTGAATCGACATAGTTGCGTCACTAAATTGAACATTCATTCCAACTTTAACAAACGTGCAGACAATCCCAGTATCCTGACAAATTGGTCGTTTACCCTCTGCACTCATGCGTGAATTTACTAATATTTGCGCAATTGCGTCTTTAGCTGCCGGAGACTCTTCATGCTCATAAGCCTTTGCCATAGCTTGAATAAAGTCCAGCGGATGATAATAAGAAATATATTGAAGACTATCTGCAACAGACTGAATCAAATCTTGTTGCCGGATATACGTAATCATAAGAGAAGCCCTTCGCAAACAGGTTATTAACCTTTAATTATATCATAAAAGCAAAGCTCTTATGTTGCAGTGCAAGATTGATATCAACCCGAAATAGAAATGTCACTTAGCTGAAATAGAAATGTCACCACCATAGTAATATCTAAGGTGTAAAAT
>JAIEPY010000042.1 GCA_019748155.1 Burkholderiales bacterium
TAAAAAACCTCTGCTATGTAACAGAGGTTTTTGTTACGAGCGGATTAAGCTCCATTCCGATCAAGAAGATGGAATTTATCCTTAACTTTAGCCCACTCTTCAGCATCTGCCGGAGCAGGTTTCTTAGCTATAATTGGTTTCCAGTTAGGATGTTTAGATAATTCTTCATTAAGCGCAATGAAATGCTCTTGATCTGCAGGAACTTCATCTTCTGGGAAAATTGCATCTACTGGGCACTCCGCTACACATAAAGTGCAGTCAATACATTCCTCAGGGTCAATCACCAAAAAATTAGGTCCTTCGCGAAAGCAATCCACTGGACAAACATCAACGCAATCAGAGTGTTTACAGTTAATACATGATTCAGTAATTACATAAGCCATTGATTAAAGCTCCTTATTTTCTTTCCACAGCAATGGCAACGCCCATTCCGCCACCGATACAAAGTGTTGCCAAACCTTTTTTAGCATCACGGCGTTTCATTTCGTGCAATAAATCAACGAAAATACGACAACCAGAAGCACCCAAAGGATGTCCAATAGCAATTGCACCACCATTAACATTTACTTTACTAGTATCCCAACCCAGCTCTTTATTCACACCAAGAGCTTGAGCAGCAAAGGCTTCATTAGCTTCAACTAAATCTAAATCCTGATGTGTCCATCCAGCTTTAGCTAAAACTTGCTTAGTTGCATATACCGGACCTAAACCCATGATTTCCGGAGCTAAACCAGCAGAAGAACCAGCTACAATGTATACCAATGGGGTTAAGCCTAATTCTTTAGCTTTAGCTTCACTCATCAACATAACTGCTGCTGCACCATCATTTAGACCTGATGCATTACCTGCGGTTACTGTACCATTTTCTTTTTTAAATGCAGGCTTTAATTTTGCTAACGATTCTACTGTCACACCATGTTTGATAAATTCATCTTTAGCAAATACTACTGGGTCGCCTTTACGTTGTGGAATTGTAACCGGCACGATTTGTGCATCAAATTTACCAGCTTTTTGCGCAGCTTCAGCTTTGTTTTGTGAAGCAGTAGCGAATTCATCTTGTTCCGCTTTAGTAATGCCTAATTTTTCTGCAATATTTTCTGCCGTAACACCCATGTGGATTTTGTTATACACATCAGTTAAAGCATCGGCAACCATTGAATCAACTAAAGCGGCGTTACCCATTTTAAAACCATCACGCATTCCAGCTACAAAATGTGGTGATAGTGACATATTTTCTTGTCCACCTGCAATTACGATCTCAGCATCGCCAGCGATAATAGCTTGTGCACCTAAATGTACTGCTTTTAAACCTGAACCACATACCTGGTTAATTGTCATAGCCGGAACTTCTTTTGGTAATCCACTTTTAATCACTGCTTGACGAGCTGGATTCTGACCAGCACCAGCTTGTAAAACTTGCCCTAAGATAACTTCAGAAATCTGTTCTGGTTTAACGCCAGTTTCTTCTAACAAGGCTTTAATCACTGTTGCACCTAATTCTGCTGCAGGAACTTTAGCCAAGGTACCATTAAAGTTACCAACGGCAGTTCTTTTTGCTGCTACTACAACTACTTTTGTCATATTTCATCCCTTTTAAAAGTTAAAAAATTCTCAATAATCCAAATCCAGCAGGCTCAAAGTACTTGATTCTTGTAAGCAAAGCACAAGACTCAAAGACGCAGAGCGGTGCTTATGCAGTTTCGGCTTCAATTATTGATAAAGCTCGCGCTTTAACAAATCCACCTGGAGCAACTTCCAACGGCGGGAAGTCTTTACTGCCTAATTTTGGTGCTTTAACTTGTTTACCAGACAACTCTGCATACCATTGACTCATATCTTTCCACCAGCTACCAGGCATTTCTGTTGCATTATGGAACCATGCTGCCGGATCTTCAACTAGTTGATCATTAACCCAATAGTTACGTTTATCGGTAGTTACCGGATTAACCACACCTGCAGTATGTCCTGAAGCACCTAGTACAAAACGGATATTAGCGTTTTTAATATACCAAGTTGATTTATATGCGGATGTCCACGGAACAATATGATCTTTTTGTGCAGCAAATAAATAAATCGGAAAGTCAAGAACGCTCAAGTCAATTTTATGACCATCAATAGCCAACTCGCCTTTCACTAAAGCATTGTCTAGATACAAACGCTCCATTAAGAATGAATGCATTGGCACTGGTAAATCTACCGTGTCGTTATTCCAATATAATAAATCAAATTTTTGCGGAGTTTTACCTAATAAATAATTATTTACCCAGTAATTCCATACTAATTCATTAGCACGCAATGCAGAGAAGGTTTGTGAAATAATCCGTCCGGACATAACACCACCAGTTTGTTTTTTGGCTTCACGTAATTTCATAAGATCACGGTCAAGGAAGGCTTTAATATCACCAGGTTCAGTATGATCAAGCATCGTAGTCATATGCCCCATACTATTAATCCAATCCAAACCACGATGTTTTAGGATAACTGCCGCAGTAGTTAAAATAATTCCACCAACACAGTAACCTAAAGTATTTACTTTTTCCTTATTGGTAATTTTACGTACGGAATCTAGTGCAGCAATTACCCCCAGATTCGCGTACTCTTCCCAACGGAAGTTCTTAATTGAGCGATCTGCAGATTTCCATGATACTAGGAATACGTTATACCCTTGGTCAACCAAGTATTTCACCATTGAGTTACTTTCTTGTAAATCAAGAATATAGTATTTATTAATGCATGGTGGAACGATTAATAACGGTGCTTCATAAATTTTATCACCAGTTGGAGTATATTGAATTAATTCAATCAATTCATTACGAAAGACTACAGCACCAGGCGTAGAAGCAAGATTGCCACCAACTTCAAACTGAGTTTCATCTGTCATCGTAATATAGCCATTTTGGACATCATCCATCATATTACGCATGCCATCAGCTAACGATTTACCATGAGTATCAATCATAGTTTTAACTACTTCGGGATTAGTCAAGGCAAAATTACTTGGTGAAATTGCATCAATATATTGGCGCATGAAAAATTCCATACGAAATTTAGTTTCATCATCCATATCTGACTTGCTAACAAAATCAAATAATTGCTTTGATACACTAAGGTAGCTTTGTTTTAAATATGAAAAAAATGGGTTTTTTTCCCAATCCGGATCAGCAAAGCGACGATCCGCAGGTTTCTTTTGTTCAGCTTCGACAGATGCTTGATTCATGTCACAAAATTTACTCCACATCGCAAGTTGTTCCTGATAGAACTGATTTTGTGAGCTTAAGTAACTCTGAGTATGATCAAAGAATTTTTGATACATATCCAAAAAAGGATTGGCTGGCTGATTTGCCGCATTATCCCCTGAATGATTCAGTAAATTTTGGAACCATGATTGATTGGCGCTAGCAATCTGACTAAAAAGCTCTTCAAAGTTTTGACCTGGTTTAAACATATTAAATCTTACCCCGTTAACAGTTTTAACAAAAAATGTATTAGACTTCTTGCATAAGCAATTATTTGGTTCTTAAGCTAGGAGTAAATTCTTTGAGGCGCGGAATGTACACAAAGTACTGAGCACTGTAAGAGCATTTACAACGATGGATAAGGACTAAAGAAGCGGCTTATGCAAAAAGTCTATTGCAATTACGCTATTTTAGCACTTATACGAAGAGGAAAAGATAATATTTTTATTGTACTCTCATGTATAATAGGGGACTGTTTTGCAAGGACAATCTATGTTTTTATGGCGTTATCTGTTTATATTACTGGGAGTTATGCCGATTGCTGCATTTGCACAATCTAGCAATGGTACTGAGCAAAGTTACATCTTGTTAGGCTTAGCTTTGATCATTGGCGGAGCATGTTTAAGTTGGGTAGTACAAAAAGTAGGCTTTCCAAGCGTGCTCGGAGAGCTATCTCTAGGAATGTTGATAGCTGTTCTTGGACACTACCAATTAGGCTTTTGGTCTGATTTAATTAGCAACCAAAGCATACAACTGCTAGCAGAAATAGGAAGCATCTTATTATTATTTGAAATCGGCTTAGAGTCAAAACTTGGTGAATTAGTTTCTATCGGGCGCCATGGCGTAGTTACGGCAATTATTGGAATAATACTTCCCTTTACACTTGGAACATGGTTAGTCGCAGAGTATATTTTTGGTAGTCAGGATATCAAGCTTAATCTATTTCTTGGTGCTACACTTGCTGCAACTTCAACCGGAATTTCGGTACGCGTATTTAAAGATTTAGGAATTTTACGCAATCCAGCCTGCCAGATTGTGCTGGCAGCATCCATCATCGATGATATTTTAGGTTTAATCATTTTAGCCTTTGTTTCTGGCTTGGTAATTGCTGGCAAAATGGATTTTATCTCAGTTGGACATATTTTATTAAATGTGAGTATATTTTTTGTTCTAGCACTGGTTGTCGCACGCAAAGTTACACCGAGAATAATCGGCTGGATTTTAAAAATCAGCGATGAAGAAGCTATGGTGGTGGGAATCTTAATTTCTTTTTGTCTGTTATGGGCATGGTTTGCACAAGCGATTGGTTTAGCTGCGATTATCGGTGCATTTGTCGCAGGGTTAATTTTAGATGAAGTTATTTTCCGCAATACTAAGCAACCCTTTTGGCATAGCAATTTAGTGAAAATCAGCAATAACAGCGAAAACGAATATACCAAACACGTTATCCAAGAACAAATTTTGGCTGAACATCAACATAATCGCCTGATTGAATTAGTTAAGCCACTGAATTACGTTTTTGTGCCAATATTTTTTGTTTATGCCGGGATGCAGGTTGATTTGGTTCAAGTTGCCAATTGGCAAACCTTACAAGCAGGATTTTGGTTAAGTCTAGTTGCAATTGCTGGTAAAGCTGGCTGTGGGATATTTTTACCCAAAACAGTTAATCGCTGGATTGTCGGTTTTGGCATGGTACCACGCGGTGAGATTGGATTGATTTTTGCCTTAACTGGTCGCCAACTTGGTGTTTTCAATGAAAGTATTTTTGCAGCGGTTCTACTAATGGTAGTCGTCACCTCAGTAATCACGCCGTTTGCACTGCAGTTCATTGTGAAGCGAGGTTTAAGATGAAGTTAAATTTTAGTAAAATGCATGGGCTAGGAAATGACTTTGTTATCATCAACAACCTGCAACTACAACACAGTTTTACTGCAGCAGAGATTAAATTTATTGGCGATCGTAAATTTGGCGTCGGTTGTGATCAGATTTTAATTATTGACCCAGCCAGTGATGGTATCAGTGATTTCTACTATAAAATATTTAATAGTGATGGCAGTATTGCCGGACAATGTGGCAATGGCGCGCGCTGCTTTATTCGTTATGTTACCGAGCATGGCTTAACCACAAAAAAACAAATTAAGCTCCAAACCACATCGCGCATTATCAGTGGGCAATTAATTACGCCTGAATTAGTCGAAGTAGATATGGGGGTACCTGAGTTTCGCGTAGAGCATATTCCCCTGCTCATGCCACAAGCAGCACATTATCAATTAGAATTTGACCTTCAAACGTTGAAATTTAGCGCCTTATCAATGGGTAACCCACATGCAGTAATAATTTTGTCACATGAGGCACAACTGAATAATGCTGCAGAATTAAGTCACATCGCACAAACCTTGCAACATGCCTCCTTTTTTCCTGATAGCGTAAATGTAAATTTTGTTTATATCGTAGATAATAGCTTAATTAAATTACGTACCTATGAACGTGGTTGTGGCTTTACTTTAGCTTGTGGCAGTGGTGCATGTGCCAGCGCGGCGGCATTGATTAAACAAAATTTAGTTCACAGCACGCTGACAATCCAAATGGCTGGCGGGGAATTAAATGTCACCTGGAATGAAGCAAATTTATTGATGCGTGGTGCAGCGGTAGAAGTTTTTAGCGGTACCATTGAACTATGAGTCAACTAAATCTAGTTTTACCCGGCATAATCTGGCCGGAGATTGCAGATTATGAATATCTGATTAAACAATTAGATATCCCTAATTTGAGTAAACTATGCACCAAAGCAAAGTTACAAAAAGCTGATTTTTGCTATAGCGATTTTATTTATAGCAACTATGATTATAGTGCTGGTAGTCTTGCAACAAGTTATGCGAAAAAATTAAATATAATCGCTGAATTTAGCTCCTTTCTAATCGTCGAACCAACTCATTTACGAGCGGATCGCGATCGTTTATTAATTGCCGAAGCTGAGTTATTGCAGTTAAATACTGAAGAAGCTGAAATCATTATTAATGCGATTAATCAGCATTTTAGTGGTGAATTAAAACTATATTTACTTGAAGATGATTTGTGGTTGCTTGGGACTAACTTAGATCTAGCTGATTTGGTAAGTTATCCGATTATTGATATTGTTGGGGAAAATATCGATGATTTCTTACCCCAAGGAAAGTCACGATTAGCATTACACAAAATCTTAAATGAAATCCAGATGTTACTATTTAACCTGCCACTTAACCAACAGCGTCAAGATGAAGGACTAATGATGGTAAACAGCCTGTGGTTTTGGGATAAACAGAACCCTAAACAGGAAGTTACATCCATGCAAATGATACAAACGAATCAACAGCTGAACCAACAAATTATCAATATAAACTCTTTAGTAGAGGCAGAAGAAAAAACTTTAATTATTAACAATGGCTATTTTGCTGCTCGCTATCGTGATAGTTTTGCATGGACACAGCAAATGAATCAATTTGAGCATGAGGTTGTCCCAAAATTGCTAAAGCTTTTATCATCAAGAAAACTAAGACAAATAAATATATTAATCCCTGGACTGGATGGTGGTTGGCGTTTAAGTGTAAAAAGTCTGGATTTGTGGTGCTTTTGGCGGAAAAAGACTTGGCTGGAACTGATGGAGTCAATATCCAGCTCTAACCAATCATAGTTAATAAAATAACTTTAGGTGGAATTATTTTATCTATCTGGACTGCTTATTAATTATTACATGGCCCACAATGGCACAGCTCTTCCACAGGGTTATGCTGTTTTTGTGCAGTAAATCTAAGCAATTTATGCAGTAAATTATAGCTTATTTGGCTACATTTGAATAATGAGCGTAACAATGTAGCTAAAGCTACGGCTGATAGCGCCAGCTTTATGAATAACATGGGTTCCTCCAATAGTTAAAATTAAATTTGTGTTAGGCGCGCAATATATGCAAGGTATTTTTAATATCTTGCATATATACTCATCGTCTTTGAAGCTTGTACTTTGTCGTATTTTAAAAAAGACTCGTCATGTACTTTAAAGTACACATTCTTTTTATCAATACTTCGCGTCCAAGAGCCAAATACTTCGAGTATATGATTAAATCTCAGTTGTGAATCCAAATTCAAAAGCTAGTATAGCGTTTGTGTAGCGGCTAAGCTGAAACACCCCGTATTTTCACACGAGGTATCTTTGAGGAATTAAAAATGAAATATTCTCACGCCTAAACAACGTAAGAAGGCGCTATTATACCAACCTTACAGCGTAATGTCAAACTCTGACAACAATATTTTATCTGCCCATATTAAGCAGTACAATACTTTAAAGGAATATTTACAATGCAAAACCTCAATGATAATTTTATTTTTGGTTGCTGGAGGATTAATGAATGGAACTACTCCCCGACTGAGACTCGCCGGCTAATTGATCAACTTTTAGAGCTCGGGATTAATGAATTTGACCATGCTGATATTTATGGTAATTATAGTTGTGAAACTATTTTTGGAAAAATTTTGGCTGATGATCAGAGTTTACGCGCAAAAATTAAACTTACTTCAAAGTGCGGAATCAAGTTAATTTCAGATAAATTCCCTGAGCATAAGAGCCATATTTATGATACGAGTAAAGCACATATTATTGCGGCAGCTGAGCGTTCGATTCAAAATTTACAATCTGGATATTTAGATTTATTGTTAATTCATCGTCCAGATCCGCTAATGAATGCGGATGAGGTTGCCGAGGCTTTTAATCAGCTTAAATCAAGTGGGAAGGTTATTAATTTTGGAGTATCTAATTTTACCCCTACGCAATTTGAACTTTTGCAATCACGACTGAATTTTGCACTACACACCAATCAGCTGGAAGCATCAGTAGTTTGCCATGAGCATTTCGTTAATAATAATTTTGATTTTTGTCAGAAAATAAAAATGCGTCCGCAAATTTGGTCTCCTTTGGCTGGTGGTAAACTATATGACCGCGCTAATTCTGCCTATTTACGCGTGTGGCATACCTTGCAGCAGTTTGCAGAAAATCATGGAACTACGCCAGAGGTAATCGCGATTGCCTGGTTACTGGCACATCCGGTAAAACTGAGAATATTACTTGGCAGTGGAAAAATCGAACGAGTTAAACAGCTGCTACAAGCACAGGAAATTAAACTTAGCCGCGATGAATGGTTTGCATTATGGAGTGCTTATACCGGCGTTGAGATTCCTTAATTAAAAGAAAAGCAAGAGGATAGAGTATAATACTGTCAGTTACAGATTTTAGAGTATAAGTACTCATTATTTTAGAAAGAATAAGTGCGTGAAATTTAATATTAAGAAAAAACTTCAGGAGATGATGACTGAAGCTCCGAAACCGCGCAATGGTAAAGCCGCGGCACGAAAAAATGCTGCTACTAATACGACTGCAAGCAAAACTACGGATGGCAAAACAGCACCATTTGAACGAGTAGAGCGTAGCAATGCCAAGCGGGTAAAATTACATCGTCAAAATCAGCAAGAAAAGATTACCTCACAACGTATCCGTGAAGAACGCGTAGACCCTAAAACTGGACATAGTGAGCGGATATCCAAAGCGTTGGCAATGTCAGGAGTTGCTTCACGTCGCGAATGTGATAATCTAATCACTCAAGGTAAAGTAACTGTTAATGGTAAACCTGCCGAACTTGGTCAACAAATCGTAGTGCATGACCGAGTTGAAGTATTGGGACGCCCAATCAGAATTAAATGGCAAGATCGTTTAGCCCGGATTATTGTGTATCATAAACCCGAGGGTGAACTAGTTTCGCGTAGCGATCCTGAAGGACGTGATACTGTTTATGATCGGATTCCACTCTTGAATAACCGCCGTTTTCTGGCAATTGGGCGGCTGGATTATAATACCAGCGGTTTATTAATTTTCACAACCTCTGGTGAATTAGCTAACCGTTTTATGCATCCACGTTATGAAGTCGAGCGTGAATATGCCGTACGTATCTATGGTGACCCGTTAACCTCCGATCAGATTAAAGAATTAAAAAGCGGAATCATGCTGGAAGATGGTAAAGCCAGCTTTAAAGATTTAATCAAGATGGAAATTCAGGATAGTGATGCCAAAAATCATTGGTATAAAGTGCTATTATTGGAAGGGCGCAACCGTGAAGTGCGGCGCATGTTTGAGCATTTTCAACTAACTGTTAGCCGTTTGATGCGCACCCGTTTTGGACCGATTGATTTACCGCCACGCCTAAAACGTGGCAATTATTACGAACTTAATGAGATCGAAGTTGCCAAAGTTATGCAAAGCTTTGGCTTAACTGTCGCTGGAACTGAACGCTAGATTTTCTTATAACTCGATATTATTCGGCAATATCTTCATTCCAAATGGCAGGATTTTTTGCAATGAAGTCACGCATTAATTGCTTGACTTCATCCAAATCAAGATTAACCACCTCCAGCCCACGGCTGCGCATATAATCTTCGCCACCTTTAAAGGTTTCATTTTCCGCCATCACCACCCGCGGGATTTTATACAATAAAATCGCACCGCTGCACATATCACATGGGGATAGCGTAGAATAAATCGTTGCCCGAGCATAATCACGAGCACTCAGCCTGCCAGCATTTTTAAGACAGTCCATTTCACCATGTAAAATCGGGTCTCCTTGCTGAATCCGTTGGTTATGTCCTCGCCCAACAATTTTGCCATCAATTACTAAAATACTACCAATCGGAATACCACCTTGGGCAGCACCTGATTTGGCTTCATTAATAGCTTCGTTCATAAAATATAAACATGGTCAGACATCGTAAACTCCCTTATAAATTTATCATACGTAAGTATAACTGATTTAGCTACAGAAAAGTCAAATTAAATTCAGTCAGTTGACAATTCATGATGAAGCGCGCTACAATACTGTTCTCTTAATCTTTTTATACAGGTGCTACATTGAACACCGCTACATTCAACTAATTTCAAACGTTTAATAACGGCTTGATACCCACTTGGTGAAATTAAAGTCACCGATTCCCAATTTTTATTTAAATTTTTATAGTCACCTATCTTTGCTATTACCAATTGCTATATATCCATACTAACTTCATGTGGTATATGCGCAATATATGTGATGAAGTGGCATGACTTTGCAATAGTCATTTCTATTGCGGAAGGATTAATTATGCAGAAAATAATTACCATCAATGAACTTAATCTTCAATTTGGCGTCAAGGAACTAATCTCTGATTTTAGCCAAAGTATCTATGCTGGCGAACGCATCGCAATTATCGGGCGCAATGGAAGTGGCAAATCATCATTACTCAAAATACTTGCTCAAGAAATACACGATAATGCGCTAGTACTCCAAAATGGTTTACAGCTTGCATATGTGCCACAACTTAGTGATAATAGCAGTACGCAAAGTGGTGCTGAACGCTTCAATAGCAAACTCAGTCAGGCTTTAGCCTGTTATCCAGATGTGCTGCTTCTGGATGAGCCAACCAATCATCTTGATCAACACAATCGCAAAAGTCTGATTAAATTATTACACCATTTTAGTGGCAGCTTAATTATCGTGAGTCATGATCTGGAGCTACTCAATAACTGTGTTGATACTCTATGGCACATTAGTCATAAAAAAATTACGGTTTTTAATGGTAAATATAGTGATTACCTTCATGAGCAACAGCTTAAACAACAACATTTATTAGCTCAAGTTGCAAATTTAAAACAGCAGCAGCGAACAAGTCATCAAAGTTTAATGCAGGAACAGCAACGCGCTAAAAATAGCCGCCAACAAGGTGAGAAAAACATAGTTAATCGTAAATGGCCAACAATTACCTCTCAAGCGAAAGCCCGTCGTGCCGAAATGACAGCTAGACAAAAACAACGCCAAATGCGTGAACAACGGGAAGACGTTGGTAAGCAATTAGCAGATATCTTTGTTCACGAAGAAATAATTCCGCAATTTAATCTGCCTCATCAGCCAACTAAGCGTAGCATTGTTCAGCTCAATCAAGTATCTATTGCATATAAACAAGATAAGCCACTCCTTCAAAATGTAAATTTACAAATCAATGGGAATGACAAAATTGTGCTTCTGGGCGCAAATGGCAGTGGTAAATCAAGTTTATTTAAAGCATTATTACAAAATAAGGATTTAATTATCGCAGGTGAAATTACTGCGCCAGATCTGAGCAAAATTGGTTATCTTGATCAACATTATGCTAATTTAGCTCCTGAGCTTTCGGCGCTAGATATTATTGCAGCAGTAGCACCGCAATGGACGACAGCAGAAATCCGTAATCATCTAAATAGTTTCCTATTACGGAAGAATGAAGAGGTTTTGCTTCCTTGCAAGTATTTATCTGGCGGAGAATTGGTTCGCTTATCACTAGTTACTACTCAGCCTCCTATAGGTATAGGCTAAGCTAAATTTATACAATCACTAAATTGTAATCCAATGGATTT
>JAIEPY010000115.1 GCA_019748155.1 Burkholderiales bacterium
ATGGAGTAACACTAAAAAACCTGTCAAGCTATTTTTTAACTTTTTTTAATATATTTTACTGGGCGAGCAGTTACAAATAAGGTTATTAAGAATGAATCAGAAATGAAACAAATTCTGGAAAAGACTCTTAGCCTTATTGAAACCTCAAATATTAAACTATATAAGTATTTATTTTTGGAAAAACACTCTTTTAATATCAGCGGGGAATGTGAGGTTACACTCGATATCGAAAATCTTTCATTTGAAAAAATATTTTTTAATTCGTTTGATAATTTGAATGATCCCTTTGAAAATATTCAACTTAAACGTTTGGAAGCATCACAAGATGAAAAGTTTAAAGCCACTCCTAAGTTCTATTTTCATGAGCCAATTAGTAACATTTTGCAGTAATTTCCAAAGAAAAGAGAAGGGATTGATGTGCTTAACGCAAAGCTTTCACTTTCGTGCTTTACAACTAACCATCCAAAATCAAAAAAGAGTATGCTAATGTGGAGCTATTATGCAAAAAGCCATAAGGGAATTTGCTATGAATATGATATAAAGGACATCGTTGACCAGGAAGCGATAAACTGATAAAGCTACATAACCGTATGTTTGTTGAACATAATGATGAAATTATTAAAAGCTATAAAGATCCAACAATAATTCAGAAACTTGCGAGCAAACATGTTACTGATTTTATGTTAAGCATCCTTGAAAAATATAGCGACTTCTGGAAATACGAAAACGAGTGGAGATTAGTGCACGCCAGAAACAATCAATCTTTGACAGGAATAAAGCCAATTAATATATATGCAGGAGCTAAAATGTCGAGTGCTGATTATGTGGTGATTAATAAAAAATGCCTTTCAGAAATTGGGAAACAGGTAATTAAAGTAAATGTAGAAGATTTTATTAGTGAATAGATTCATTATCCAGTTGATGATAAAGTATAATTTTAATTAGAGAGGGTACTCAAGTATCCTTTGGCTAAAACTTTATTTTATAAAACAGGAAGGACATTTTTAATATGGTGGTTCTGATTTAGGGTTATATATTACAGGAATATGTTTATCCTTATACATAAAGAGTTAATAGTTCGGTTAGTAATAAATTTGCTTGTGAAATAACTGGGAAATAAAGGCAATTTTACCATATCAAAAAACCACTGAGAACTATAATAAGTACCAAAGTTTACAGCGCAACAATTAATATAATTCTATATCAATAATATAAATTATTAAAATATTTTCTGTATCGGAAAGTAGAGTAAATAATATGGTAATTTTATCCTTTAGCAGGCTCCTGTAGTTTCTCAAAGAGTATTTCTATTTTAGGAAGCAACACCTTTAAATCTTCTAAAATATTGTAAATCGGCGGTAATAAATAAACTATATTGCCAATTGGGCGTAAGTGTATCCCTAAGCTATGAGCTAATGCTACGATTTGCTTCATTGATTTTGCAGCTAAATTTAGCTCCCAGGCTGCAATTGCTCCAATCGCCCGTGCCTTGCTTATGAAGGCGAAGCGTTGCTTGAGCTTAATATTAAATTCAATTAAAATTGTCTCTGCTACGCGAACATCGGCGAGAATATCTGAATTGTGGAGTAAACTGAGATAATCAACCGCCACGGCAGCAGCCAAACTATTACAGCTATGGGTGTGTGAATGGGGGAAAATTTGCTTGTGCTTACGGTAAATATCGCTAATTGAACGATTAACTACAACGCTACTCATTGGGATACTACCTGCGGTTAAATGTTTGGCAAAACAGACTAAATCTGGTTCGCTGCCCAACAATTCCTTAGTTACTGAAAAATATCCCAAGCGCCCCAAACCAACCATGATTTCATCAGCGATAATATGTATGCCATGAGCCCGCGCCAAATTAATTAACTTACGTAAATAATCTCGGCTGATAATTTTAAGCCCGGCAGCACCTTGGACGGTTGGTTCAATTAGTAATGCAGTGATTTGTGAAGCATGTTGATTAAAAAACTGCTCCAATTTCTCGCTAGCAAAAGGTGCGTTATCCCATGCCGGATCTTGCGGTGAGTCAACATAAACGATATCTTCAATAAACAAATTTTGGCTAATTAATGCTTGATAGTTCTGAGTATAATTAGCTATTCCGCACACACCGAGTGTAAAAATAGTTTCACCATGATACGCTCCAGATAATGCCAGATATTTACAGCGCTTAGCCTCACCTTGCAAAACCCGTGTTTCATAACTTAATTTCATAGCAATTTCAATTGCACTACTGCCATCACTGGCATAAATTACCTTGTCCATTTGGGTGAAAATGCCAACTAGCAGAGTTGATAGCTGTTCAATCGTTGCATTATATGCATTGGCTGGCAAATGATGCTCAAATATTTTTAGCTGCGCTTCCAAACTTTCTTTAACTAATGGATGGCGATGTCCCAATGGCTTACACCACCAACTAGATATGGCATCATAGAGCTTTTGACCATCGCGTGTATAAAGATAGGGACCTTCTGCCGCAATAATTTGCAATGGATTATCGCTATCCGGTGTAGCTGCGGGTAACCAGGTGTGGATTAAAGACATGGGAAAAGCTCCGAAAAAAACTCAGTTGGCTGTATTGTTTGCTGATAAGGAATCTCAGCAAGCCGTAGCGCATCTAGTGCTTGTGATAGATAAATCAGATTTTGTTGGTAATACTCCATCTGTGGATCAATTTGATTGGCAATCCATCCGACGAGTTTTAGTCCTCGTTGTTTAAGAACCGCAGCAGTTAATAGGGCATGATTGAGGCAACCTAATTTCATTCCGACAACTAAAATAATTGGGTAGGGTGAGAGTTGCAATAAATCTAAATAAGTTTCATCTTGATTGAGTGGAACCATAACCCCGCCAACTCCTTCGATTAAAAGGTAATCAACATCAAGCGAGGTATTTTCGATAAACATGTTGACAATATTTGCATCCAGCCGATAATTTTCCATTGCTGCGGCAATATGTGGTGCAATTGGTGGAATAAAGGTAATTAGGTTAATTTGTTGTGGCGTAAGCTGATAGTTAGTAGCTGCCAGGAGTTGCGCGACATCTTCGTTAATTGCGCTATCTGGCATAGCCCCACTGGCAATTGGTTTGAGTGCCGCGACTTTGTGCTGAGACTGAATCAGATATTGCATGAGTTGCACCGTAGTATGCGTCTTACCGCTTGAGGTATCGGTTCCGATGATATGAAATTTATGCATGAGTAACTCCAATATAATATTATTGCCGACGTTGTTACGATATAGTGTGAGCAGTTAACATTAAATAATGATAACTAAGAGCAAATCCATCCTTGTCACGTGGGTAAATTTGCTCTAGTTTAGTTATGATAGATTTACCACCTAAACCATTGCGTTGTGCCGCGGGTAGTGATGTTCCACTTTTACCAAAATGCCGAAATAAACTTAAAATATCGCTGAAATAAAAAGTCTCACACCATTGCTGTTGATTATTTATCGTAAAACCAGAATTAAGCAACAAATCTTGATATTCTGCACTGCTCAAAAAATCTAAAGTATGTTTTTGATTATCAATATTAGCAAAGCTATCTATCAACTGATGTAAACTTGGCTTAATTAAGGTTGTGAAAACTAAAACGCCATTGGGCTTGAGAATACGGTTAATTTCGCCAAATACTTGCGGCTTATTTTCAGGCCATTGCAACATTAAGTTGGAAATAATCAGATCAACCGAGTTATCTTGTAGGGGAAGATAAGCTGCATCGGCATTTATTGCGGGCATTAAATGATTTTGCTTGAGCATAGCACGGCTGACATCCAGCGAAATAATCAGATTTTGCGGTGTGCTTACTTGATGATTAAATGTTCCCGCACCAGATCCCAGATCCAGAATGATTTGCTCTGGGGAGTTAAGGTGGTTGCTCATCTGCGCGACTAATTTTTGTGCAGTAGTATTTTGTAGTTTAGCAAGTTTAAGATAATTAGCCGCGGCACGATCAAAATTTTGCTGGATTAACTTAAGATTATTCATGGGAAATTGCTTCAAATATGTATTGCAGATAATCAGGACTCATTCGTAAATGAGTTGCATCACCAATTATCTTATGATTGCTATTTTGTGCAGGATTGGGGATTAGTGAGTCTGTTGCGCTATTAATCCATACAATCCGTGCAGCAAATTTTGCGGCGATCGGGCGCAAGTCACTTTGTTCGATTAATTCTAGCCAAATAATCAGTGTGTCACGCTTAGCGGCTAAATTTTGCCATTGCTGCGCGTGTTTTTTATCGATAGTCTTAGGGTATGCCGCCAGCATAGTAAAATAGTTAGCGAATTCTGCGAGTGGTTGTTTATTCAGTCGTTGGTGCAAACGTTGCAGATTAGTATTGCTAATTCCCTGCCAGTTTTCTTGGACCATAAAACATGGGGTTGAATTTAACATGACTAATTTGTGGATATTATCCGGTGCTAATTGTAATAATGTTAACGCTAGTAGCCCACCACAAGAATAAGCGATAATCTGAATGTTTTGTTTATCGTAAGCATATTGACTGATAATACCTTGTGCTTGAGACTGGAGCGTAAACTCTGGCGGCAACTGATTAACATCTATATAATGATAGCTTTTAAGTTGACTAGTAATAAATTCTAATGGTTTAGCATTGAGCACAAAACCACCGATTACCAAGGTAGTTACTGAGCTCATTGATGATATTTTTCTGCCAGAGTAGCCACCAATTTAGCAATGTCCTCAGGAGCCTTTGCGCTAGTTAGCGAAATTCGGAGTCGAGGTACATTTTTTGCAACGGTTGGATACGCGATTTTACCGACTAAAATCTGTTTGTCTAATAAGTGTTGGTGGAGCATATTTAATTGGCTAAGATCACTCAACATAACTAATTGGATAGCTGAAATATTTTCTTCTGCTTGATAAATATTTATCCCAAAATTAATGGCTAATTGTTTAAAAGTTGCGATATTTTGAGCTAATTTATTACGAAGCTGCGTACCTTTATCACTTTGAATAATTGCTAATGCTGCATTACTAACCGCAGCTTGCGCTGGCGGCAACATGGTGCTAAAAATCTGACTGCGTACGCTATGGCGTAGATAATGAATAAGCTCAGCATTACCAGCAATAAAACCGCCGTGGCTGGCAAAAGCTTTGCCGAGTGTCCCAATATACAAATCTACCAGACGATGATCGAGTCCTTGTTGTTCTAAGGCTCCATAGCCGGATTGTCCCAGCGCGCCAACCCCATGCGCATCATCAATGATTAATAAAATCTGCTGCGGAAATTTTTGCTTTAATTCTAGCAACTGTGCCAGATAATTACAGCTGCCATCCATGCTAAAGCTGCCTTCACATAAGATTATATGCAGTTTAGTTGGCTCTGTTTCAATCGCATAAACTATTGAAGAGATTTGTTCGGGTGTAAACGTAGTGAATTTAGCTTTGGCAAGTAAAATTCCATCAATATGTGAGGCATGACTATTTTTGGCAAACCAAATATGAGTGTTGCTATCAATTATTGCACTAAATAAACCAACATTGAGTTGGTAGCCGCTATTAAATAGTAAGCAATCCGCAAAACCTAACCAGGCAGCTAGATTGGCACTTAACTTTGCATGTTCTTGGCTATAGCCACTCATCGATGGTGCACCAGTGCTACCACTACCATAACGTGCCGCACCATCCTGCAATGCTTTAATCAAACGAGGATCGCCATTTAAACCCAGATAATCATTGCTGACAAAATTAAGTAGATTTTGCTCGGCTAATTGTAAATAACGTCGGTTATATCCAGACTTAGCGCGCCAAGTACGCAAATTAGGAATTTGTTGCGTTTTTTCCTGAATAAAATTATCCCAGCTGAGCATTATTGCTACCTAGTTTAGCCAGTAATTCCAAATCAGCATGGCGTGCATTATTCGGTGCCGTTAGTAATTTATCACCATAAAAAATTGAGTTAGCTCCAGCTAAAAAACATAATGCTTGCTCAAGTTCGCTTAATTGATCGCGACCAGCCGAAAGCCTGATTCGTGTAGTTGGAAATAAAATCCGGGTTGTTGCAATCGTACGCAGTAATTCAAACTTATCCAAATCAGCTACCTCCGCTAATTTAGTTCCGGGGATTTTTACCAGCATATTGATGGGAATTGAGCTTGGTGCGTAGGGGAGAACTGTCAGAGCATGAATAAAACTAATCCGATCATCTTGTGACTCACCCATGCCAAGGATTCCACCGCAGCAGACCTTAATTCCGGCTGCACCAACATGATTAATCGTATCCAGACGATCGTTGAAGGTTCGACTAGTAATAACTTGAGAATAATATTCAGGTGAGGTATCAATATTATGATTGTAGTAATCCAGGCCAGCTTGTTTGAGTGTAGTAGCTTGCTCTTGGCTTAAGCTACCCAATGTGGCACAGGTTTCTAAGCCATATTTTTTAATCGCGGCAATATATTCGCAGCTGCGTTGAATCGCCGCGGAAGTTGGGTTTTTATATGCTGCTCCCATACAAATCCGCTTAACACCGCGCTCTTTGGCGGATTTGGCAATTGCTTCAACTTCACTAACCGGCAGCAGTGGATTAAGTTTTATCTCGCTCTCGCTTTGATTACTTTGTGAACAATATGCGCAGTCCTCAGGACAACCACCAGTTTTGACACTAACTAATTGACACATTTCAATATCACTGCTTTTAAAATTATCTTTTTGTACCTGCGCTGCTTGGTAGATTAACTCCAAAAATGGTTGTTGATATAGTTTACTGATTTTAGCTAAGTTGCTATAGTTATTCATGATAGTATATCTTCCTCTAATTTAATTTGAGTGCTTTATTTAATAAAGTAAACCAGATTATTGCGAAAATAGAAAATACTACAAAGAGTACTGCTATAGTTAGCGCGCTATGGATACTTATTAGGGTTAATAATAATGTGACAACAACAGCAGTGCTCAGGTTGATGAAACTTAACATAGCTGAAGCATTACTCTTATCTTTTGCATTAGTCAGGGTTAATGATGATGCATTGGCAAATACTAATGGCAAGCCGATATATACTATTGTAGTTGGCATAAATAAGCTCAGTGGTTGTTTTGGTAGGTAGTTTAGCAGTACCAGCGCTAATATTGCTCCGATTGATACTATAAATAGTCCGAGCTTGAGAATATTATGGCTGGAATAAGATTTACCTAGGTAACTTGATATGATGGAACCCAAAAGCATGCCTATCACAGGAATAAGATTGTAACTACCATATTGCGATGGTGTAATTTGCATTAAGTTTATAGAAATAAGTGGTGCGAGAGCTGCAAATCCATAAATTATGGATGTGGCTGATCCGAGTAATAAGCCGCCACAGATGGTTGGGAGGAATTTAAGCTGTGCTAAGTAATTAGAGGTTAACTTACCAATTTGTAGCGCATGCGGATTTCGTGAGCTGATTACTTCTGGTAGTTGTAGTCCTAGGAGTAGAATCATTACTCCGTAAGCCACCATTAAATAAAATGAGCTAGTCCAATTTGCAATCGTTAATAACCAGCCACCAGCAAAAACGCCAATTCCCGGGGTAATTGCAAATGCAATCGTTAACAGGCTAATATTTCGCCCAGAATCTTGTGCTGTGGACAGTTTACTCGAGATTGTCAGAGCAAGAGTAAGTCCAGAACCAGCGCCAATGGCCATAATTATTCTTGCTATCAGAAGAAGATTAAACGAATTTAATGGTTCAGCCAGAATGCAAAGAACAGCACCGATAATTTCAATACTAGCACCAATTATAATTGTATTTCTACTTCCAAAGCGGTTTACTAATGGACCATAAAATAATTGTCCGAGTGTATAACCGATAAGATATAAGCTTATGCATGATCCAGCCTGCTGTGGGTTAATAGAAAAGTATTGTGTGATCTGTGGCAGTGCTGGTGTAAGGCTAACCGCGCCAATTGACCCAAATGAGATAAGTAGCATAAGTATTATTAAATAATTTGTTTTCAGTTTTTTCTCCAGTACTTTTTAAAATAATCGTGTAAATATAAAATATTCGAATATAATTTGATTAATATTGTTGAATAGGCGATATAATACGAAATATATGTGATGATGTGTGGTCAATCTATTCGTAAATATTATAAAATTAAGTTTATTTTATATATGTTCGAAGATAATTATGTGGACACTATGATAATATGCTAATATGCAACCATTGTTATTATCCACACAAAAGATTTGCTGGTGTGAAAGTGTCAGAGTTGATGGTTGTTATTTGCACTATTAACAAATATAATAGCGTACTAAACTATTAAATTAAGGAATCAAAAATGAATAATTCTCTACTGTTGCTAATAGGAATTAGTATTGTAACCATAACACCACATGCTAATGCTGCCGAATCAATGAGTTCAGCCAAGTATCAAGACGACTCTCAAACACAAATTTTACAACGATTTGAGGTTCCTGGAACTGTATATAAACATGGTGGACTAGGATTAACTACGTTTCCTCCTAACGCAAAAAAAAAGCATTCACATGCACTCTGGTCCGGAAGTTGCATACGTTCAAAAAGGTGAAATTAGTGTAAAATTTGTAGGGCAGGCGGCTAAAGTCTATAAAACTGGTGATAGTTATCAAATACCACCGAATGTCTTACACAGCACAGTAGCTGGTCCGCAAGGTGCTGCGGTCTTAGCAACATGGGTTATGAAATAGAGGGTTTTGAGTAAAATTTACTAAATTGTAAATTAAAGCTCAGATACAACTAAGTAACTCGTATAAAAATTAAAGGAAATTTTACAATGAATAATAAACGTCTCTGCATATTATTTTTGCTAGCTTTACACGGGCAATCATATGCATCAAGCAATAAAGATGTTGATAAATTAGCGTTATCATTTATGAAACAAAATCATGTTGAAGGGCTATCTATTGCGGTAGTAAGCAAAAGTGGGAAACTGCAAACGTTTAACTATGGTTATGCTAACGAAAAAAATAAACTTCCGACCTCAAACCAAACAATTTATCGGATTGCCTCTTTTTCTAAAACTTATACCGCTACTTTAGCAGCAGTCGCAGCACAAGAAGCTAAATTAGACTTAAATGCTTCGATAGACCAATATATACCAAAACTAAAAGATAATACATATTTAAATAACGTTACACCCTGGACATTACTTGCCCACGTTTCCGCATTCCCATTTGATTTTATACCAACTCCACAGAATGAATCTGAGGTAATGGCAGGTTTAAACAGGCTTACTCTCCCGTACGCACCAGGGAGTTATTATGCCTACTCTAATGCTGGAATTGGTACCATGGGTTATGTATTGCAAAATGCTTATGCAGAAAGTTATGAGATGCTATTGGCTAATAAAATTGTAAAACCATTACAATTACAGTCTACCTATCTGAATCTACCAATAAGCAAAGAAAGCTATGTCGCTTTAGGTCATGAACAAAATAATAAACTGCGCCCTTATGATAGAAATCTTGACATTTGGTTTGCTGCCGCATCATTAAAATCTACGATTGGTGATATGGGCAAATTTCTGAGTGCTCAGATGAACTATGCACAGCTACAAGATCCAATCCTTCGTAAGGCGATCCCAGCGATGCATCAAAATAAATATTGCTTAATCGGAAATCTAGCTTGTGAACAATTGGGATGGCAGGCACATCTAATCACAGCGTTAGATAATTCTATTGGGGATACTTTTTCAGGGTATGACAAGGATGGTAAATTGAGTTTTACCCCACAAAAAATAATCAACAATCCTGATTTCGCTAAAAATAAACTGTTTATTGATAAGTCTTGTGGTGGCTACGGTATGTCAGGTTACATGGCGTATATTCCAGAGCAGAAAACTGGCGTGGTGGTGCTGTTAAATAAATCTGTTGGTGATGCGCGAATTAAACTTGGGCGCGATATTCTAAAGGTCATTAATTAATCTTAGTAATTATTTAAATAATTTATAAAGAGGAATGTATAATGAAGTCATCACAAACTATTCAGCAATTTCGCCAACTAATGACAGATGGTGATCAAGATGCAGCTTTTGATATGATTGCCGAAGATGCGTATTGGCATGTCGATGAGACTGGTGCTCCATGGAGTGGAATATTTAATGGGCGAAAGTCAATTATAGAGCATTTTGCAAAAATTAGTGGAACAACTGAAGACTTTAAGCGTCATGTTGATAAAATTATTGAAGATGAAGAATATATTATTGAAATAGGTTCACTTAGCTGTGTCTTGGTGAAAACTGGAAAACCTTTTTATACTGAATATGTTTCTGTTTATAAAGTTCAAGCAGGTAAAATAGCTTATTACCGCATATACGAAGATAGCTTAAAATTATATTTGGCATATAACAAACTTTAGAGCTTTTAGTCTATAGATTATATTTTACTATCTAATTTACGTTTTTACACTGACTAATTTTTTATATCAAAATTTTAAGTCGAGAGGAAATTATGAAGGGTAAAAAAATAGGTCAGAATAATTCTGACCTATTTAAAATTAATGGTGAATTGATGATAAGATTTTTTTATTGTCAAGGCTGAGAATAATCAATAAAGGGATAATTATTGAAATTGCGGCATAACTAAAACATGTGTGAAATATCTTAATTACTTGTTCATGGTTTGCTAAAGAGGCAATGTCAGTAATCTGATGATGGCTCAGCATTACGGTTAATATCATAATGAATATTGCGACACCAAGACTAAAACATAGCTGGCGATTCAGATTCCAAATTGTGCTGGCTTTACCCATATGATTATGTTCAATTTCTAGTAGTGCAATAACTTGACAACCTGAGGTGACAATAGCACCACCGCTTCCGAGCAATATAAATGCTACAACTGCAATATTATAATCTGAAGGGTTGTTGATAAATTGAAATAAGATTAAGCCTAAGGCAAAAATAATTACTCCTGGTAACATTACATTTTTAGGACCAAACCGATTAAAGTATCTACCGACAAAATTTAAAGCAATAAACACTGATATT
Organism: Burkholderiales bacterium; assembly: GCA_019748155.1. Lineage (GTDB taxonomy): Bacteria > Pseudomonadota > Gammaproteobacteria > Burkholderiales > UBA11063 > Aquella. The sequence goes on from JAIEPY010000115.1 coordinate 10,982, forward strand.
GCATAAGGAATCATAAGCATTCCAGTTTTTACAGCAGAAACGGCAAAGACACTTTGGAAAAAGTAAATTACTAACAGATTAGATCCAGCGAAGCCACCTACCACAAATATATATATAACCATACCTTTTGATAGCAGTTTATTTCTCATAATTCTAATATCAAGGATTGGATGCTTGATTTTTATTGCATAAAAAGTAAAAATAGCCAATAGGATTAAACCACCTCCAAGGTATGTTAATGAATTAGTTAAATCCTGAATTTTTTTGAAATACGATAAACCATAAATAACAAAAACTAATCCTGCACTAACCAATATCATTCCAAATAGATCTATACGACCTTCAACGTGAATTTTTTCTTCACGTAACCATACTATTGATAAGAGTAGGGTAATAAGAGTAAAAGGAACACTAAAAAAGAATATAAAGTGCCAGCTAAAGTGTTCAATAATGAAACCACCAATAGTCGGTGAAATTGCCGGTGCAATTGCAGCAACTGCCATTACCACTGTGGTTAGTTTTGCGCGTTCGACCTTTGGAAACACACGGTAGGCCATAGTCTGTCCAACGGGTATTAAAAGACCGCCTCCCAAACCTTGAATTAAGCGCCAAAAAATTAACTGCTCAATGCTGGTCGACAACCCGCACATCATTAATCCGATAGAAAATAAAATTAATGATATTACAAATATTTTTTTGGTGCCAAATTTATCACCCATCCATCCACTTAGTGGTATTACTAGTGCCAATCCCAGAGAGTATATATTGCATCCGCAGAAATCAGGTGCACCAAGAGGCAATCTCTTGAGCTACCATCTCATTTGGACTTTTAAACCCAA
>JAIEPY010000067.1 GCA_019748155.1 Burkholderiales bacterium
TTTTTAGAGTAGTATATTTTATCAAAGTTAGCTAGTTTGTTTCTTAGTTACTGGTCCTAATTTAGGGATTCATTATATTGGTCACGATTGTTGATCCAGCTGCCAAAACCATTTTCATCACCACATGATGCTGCAGAATTGTAGGCTGATGCAACGCAGCTACAGCTACCACCGTTGAGGCATTGAGTATTGCTCTTATATGTTGATTTGTATGGACCCTGATATTGGGTGGAAAATAAATATACCAGTGAGGTATTTGCTGGCGGAACGCCCAGAACTCCAGCGCTTAATGCTGGTGATTTTGCTTGTTGATTATAAATATAGTTCAGGCTTTGCATAATTTGATCGGAGAGCGTAGCGCTAGTGTCTATATTTTGCGTATAACTCTCAGAACAGCCTACATTGCTACTTCCCGCATTTAATGCACACTGATAAATATCCGCACCGACTCCAGCAGCTACAATCGGATGATTATTTTTGTCAATGCCATCCGGATATGTCCATTGCAAACCAGGAAAACCGAAGCTATAACTACAACCTGCGGGGTCTGTACACATAGGGTCGTTTTCCGTAAGCTTAAGCACCGCATCATTTGCCATAGTATCAAATGCTGCATTGGGTACATCACGTTTAAAAATGTCATAAACTTCAATAAAATTTACATCGACATAAGTTTTAACCCCGCCACTAATCCACCCTAGTTTAAGGTTGTCGGCTTTAGTTTGATTTTGTATCCACTGTAAATTAGTTGATTCATCGCTAAGGATAAACCCTTGAGTATCATATGCTACACCGCGAATTGGGTTATTAATAACCTTCCCGGGATTTTGAGCAGCAATAAATTGATTGGCATAACTGCTCCAGCAGATTGATTTTAAAACCCAAGCATAAGAAGGAGTGCTACTTTGTTGTTGTGCTTGGACGCAGCTGGGGATGTTTTTTGCTGCGTCAGGAATCTGCCATTGACCCCATTCGATTGAACTGGACTCAACATCCGGTGTCATAAAAATCGAAATAGAGCCACTTTCCAGCGCAACAGAGTTTAAAAATTGAATAGCATAACCACTGTTGCTAATTGAGCTACCAAAACTAAAAATATTGTTGCTTACCGGGTTACTTAGATCCAAAAGGATTTGATTAGCACTAAGTAATGAGTTGCTATTGAGGCGGTTAAATAGATCGTTGTAAAATTGTTGCCCAGTTTGTGAACCCTGCACATATGGAATACCAACCACCCATGTTGAACGAGCTTTATCTGTCGCATCATCTCCACCACTTGGAGTTGTGGAATTACTATTGCTTCCGCCTCCTTGGCAGCCACTTAGCAGTGCCAAACTAATCATAGCCATAGTTGGGATAAGATGTTTTTTCATGATGCAATCTCTTTTATTTTTAATAAAATATAAAACAGATATTAGCACAGAAATATATTCTTATGTATCCAAGTTAGGCTATGTTTTTATATGGGTAATTTTCAATAACCGTTAGTTAATGACCGTAAATTTTAATGACGATAATTCCACATAGGATTAGTAGATAGCCTAGCACAGAAATCAGATTGAGTTGCAGCTCGCCAAAAAGTATAAAAGCAAAAATAACGGTGAAGATAGGATAACACGATTCAATTATTGCAGCAAGCGCTGCGTTACTGGCGCTGATGCTTTTTAGAATTAATAAGCTGGCAACAATATAAACAAGGCTACTCAGAATAATCAAGGTTAACTGCTTGGGGTTGGCGAGTTTATGCATGAAATCGTGAAAATCACCACGCCAGAGAAAATAAATTGCGGCGGTACTGAAAACAACAAATGATTCAAATAAAAGTAACTCTATTGCACTAAAGTGTTTTAAAGTAACCTGATTAATAGTATAACCAAATCCCCATAAAGCCGCGGCACCTAGTGCTAACCAAAACCATGACATAAGTTTTATCTCCTTGAATAGGTTATTTTACCACCTCTGATATAATTATTTGAAGCCATCAATAAAAACCATTTGCTAGGATGTGCTAAAATTCGGACTAATTTATTTATAAACACCAAGCAAAATGAGCAAATTAAAACTGAATTATCTGGAACAAGTTCTGCAACAATTGAATGATGGCGAACGGGTACAATTTACCTTTTTTTATCGCCAGCATCGCAAAAATATCTTAGTGGCCTACTTATGGCTAATTGTTCTCGGTATATTTGGCGCACACAAGTTTTATCTAAATAAACGCAGTGGCTGGCTATACCTGTTATTTTGCTGGAGTGGTATTTCTGCATTACTGGTGCTGCTTGATTTATTTTTATTACCATCTCAGGTCAATCGCTATAATCGGCAATTGGCGCTGGAGTTATATGAGTTAACCAAACAACTTAATCAACAAAGCTCCAACTTACTCTTAATTGATAATAAGCTGCGTAAACGACGCATAAAACTACTGGAATGGGTAGTTGCGCTACTCATCATATTTACCGTTATTTTACCCGGAATTGCTTATCTCAATATGCGTTTGACTGCTCACCATCTGGAAGTTCATTATAAAACCAATCAGTTGGATGGTAGCCAACGCGATAGCTATTTTGTATTGTAAGTTATATGTTAAAACTCCAACTACCTAATAAAGTTCATCCGCAAAAAAATCATCTGGCTAAATTCCCGCTTGGTGGTGATGCGCTATTTATTGCTAATTTAGCCCGCGCTCAGCAAACGCCATTTATGTATATTGTTAATGACGGTTATCAGTTGCAACGCTTAGTTGGCGAATTGAATTTATTTGCACCCGAGCTAAGACTCGCGGTATTTCCAGATTATGAGGTTTTGCCTTATGAGCGCCAATCACCATATAACGAACTAATTGCCGAGCGCCTCAGAACATTGTGGCAGGTGCAGCATAAACAGATTGATATTTTATTGGTGCAAGCAACTACGCTGCAAATGCTTTTGCCTCCACAAGATTATTTTGCCCAGCGTGTCTTACTGGTGAAGATTGGTGATCGCCTCGATAGCGAACAATTACGTAGTCAGCTGACCGCCTCGGGTTATCAATGTGTGCATCAGGTTTATGAAGCCGGTGAATTTGCGATTCGCGGATCAATTATTGATATTTTGCCAATGGGCTCAAAACAGGCAATTCGGATTGATTTATTTGACGATGAAGTTGATAGTATTCAGTATTTTGCAACTAAAACGCAATTGGTTACCGAGTCAGTTAGTGCAGTGGAGATTTTGCCCTCGCGCGAGTACCCGCATGATCTCCAAAATGTCCGGCAGATGGCAGCGCGGTTTGCGGAGTATTTTCCTAAACAGGCAGATTCAAATTTAGCTAAAGATTTAAAAAACAATATTTTGCCAGCTGGAGTTGAGTTTTATTTACCGCTATTTCATGCTACTTGCGCAGATTTATTTAGCTATTTGGATGATAAATGGCAGATAGTTTATAGCCAAGATTTGTTGGCGCAATTAAACCTTAATTGGCAGGAAATTGGCAAGCGTTATGAGTATTATAATTATCAATACCCCTGTCTTAAACCGAATGATTTATTTTTAAGTGCTGATAAAGTTTTTGCAGGATTGAAATCACACACGGTTTGGGAGATTGCGATTGATGGCGAGTATTATCCAGGTTTTAAAGAGTTACCAGAGCTTGCTGCAAATTCTTCAACGGACACTCCTTTTGCTCGCTTAAAAGAACTGAGTAAAAACAAGCAATTAGTAATTTGTAGCGAAAGTTTTGGACGCTTAGAAATATTGCGTCAAAATTTAGCTGCTGGGCAACTAGTGAGTAAGCTAACACAGCGCTTTGATGAAATCAGCAACGAACCAATCGTTTTACTGCAAGCAGAACTTTACCAAGGATTTAGCTGCGGGAACTATATTCTCCTTAACGAAGCTGATTTATATCCCAAGAGTCGTGCTATTCGCCGTAAAACCCGTACCCAACGTGGTAATCTACAGCAGGATAATGATTTAATCGTTCGTGATCTGGCTGAGATAAATGTTGGTGATTTTGTGGTACATATCAATCATGGGGTTGGGCGTTACGTTGGGTTATCGGTACAAAATATTGCTGATACCGATTATGAGATGCTTGAGATTGAATATCAAAATAATTCCAAGCTCTATATTCCAGTGCAAAATTTACATCTGATTAGTCGTTATACTCACCTCGAGGGCAGTCCGGTAGAATTAACCAAACTAGGCTCAAAAAGCTGGGACAAGATTAAAACCAAAACCGAACAGAAGATTAATGATGTAGCAGCCGAATTACTTGAACTTTATGCCAAGCGTGAAATGCAGCAGGGTAATCGTTTACCAACACCAGCAGATTATAATGAATTTGCACATAGCTTTGGTTATGAACCAACTATTGATCAACAAAATAGTTTTGATGAGATTATCAAAGATTTAGCCAAGCAAAAACCGATGGATAGGTTAGTTTGTGGTGATGTTGGTTTTGGGAAAACTGAAGTGGCAATGCGCGCAGCGTTCATTGCCGCGCTCAATGGTTATCAGGTAGCAATTTTAGCACCCACGACCTTATTAACCGAGCAGCTTTATCAAAATTTTGTTAATCGTTTCGCTGGCTTTGCGTTAAATATTGCCGAAGTTTCACGTTTTCGCTCGCGTAAAGAAATTAGCCAAACGATGAGCTTACTTGCCGAGGGTAAAGTTGATATTATTGTTGGTACGCATCGTTTGATTCAGGATGATGTTAAATTTGCCAATCTTGGCTTGGTCATTATCGATGAAGAACATCGTTTTGGGGTTAAACAAAAAGAAAAATTCAAACAATTACGCAGTAATGTTGATATTCTGACGATGACGGCTACCCCGATTCCGCGCACTCTTTCAATGGCGTTGGATGGCTTGCGTGATTTTTCGATTATTGCCACACCTCCCTCACGGCGTTTGGCGGTAAATACGCAAATAGTTCAAGATGATAATAGCATTATTCAGGAAGCAATTTTGCGGGAAATTCGCCGTGGTGGACAGGTGTTTTTCTTGTATAATGATGTTGCAACTATTGAGCAGATGTATAATCGTTTGAGTGAGTTGATTCCTGAATTAAGAATTGCGATTGCCCATGGGCAGATGCCAGAACAAGGGCTAGAGCAAACAATTAAAGACTTTATTCACCAGCGCTATAATTTGCTACTCTGTTCAACAATTATTGAGACCGGGATTGATATTCCCAATGCCAATACTATTCTGATTTATCGCGCGGATAAATTTGGTTTAGCGCAATTGCATCAGTTGCGTGGACGGGTCGGTCGTTCACATCATCAAGCTTATTGTTATTTATTGGTGCCGGAAAGAATTACTAAAGATGCCGAAAAACGTCTAGACGCAATTTTACTAACTACTGAACTTGGTGCAGGATTCAATCTGGCAATGCACGATTTGGAAATTCGTGGTGCAGGTGAGATTTTGGGTGATAATCAGGCGGGTAATATCAAAGAAGTTGGTTTATCGCTTTATACCGAGATGCTCAAAAAAGCCATCCGTAAACTCAAACATGGCGAGAAGATTGATACTGATAATCCGCAAGAATTACACTGTGAAGTAAATCTGAATGTCAGCGCGATTTTACCAGTTGATTACTGTCAAAATATCCATGAACGTTTAGTTTATTATAAGCGTTTGGCAAAAGCTGAATCTAATGAACAAATTGAGCTGGTTTATCAGGATATTATTGATAATTATGGTTTGCCACCTGAAGCAGTTAGAAATCTCATTACTCTGCATCAGTTACGAATTACCGCAGCTAAGCTCGGGATTCAAAAACTGGATGCAGCTAATGCGTCGATTAATCTGCTCTTTATTGATAAGCCACCAATTGAACCACTGCAAATTGTTCTGCTTTTACAAAAATTAAAAACTTGTAAATATGACGGTAAAAATAAATTGATCTGGAGTGTTAAATCAGATAATTTAACTAGCAAGATCCATAATATTGAATATATTTTGGCTGAACTTAGCGCTAAATGATAACGGTTTAGATGAAACTTTCAGGGATACTATCCAGTATACCAAATTGAACTGCTTTAGTGATTAATTCAGATAAATTGCTAACTTCAAACTTTGGGAAAATCTTGCGATAAACATTAGTGGCAATGGTGGCAGGGTTGAATTCCTGATTATGAATACTACCTAAGATCCAAGCCACTTCTTTGTATGATTTACCAATAGCTAATAATGCTACAATTTCTCGCTCTTGTGTGCTTAGGCTTCCATTGAGGATGTTTTTATTTGAATTCTCAACTATAAGCAGTTTTTTGTTGAGTGCATTAATTAAGTTAAGCATTGGTGAACTGATTCGTGCCCAATTAAGATTAGATGTCATCCCCACCAAGTTACCATTAAACGGATTCTTCAGGCGAAGCATATAACAATCTATCCAGAACTGCTTATTATTCTTAGTGATTTGTAAGATCCAGCGAACATGTTTATCTTGAGCTAGCGCCTTCTCTGCCATCGGTAACGATTGTCCGGCATATTCTGCAATAAATGAATCTAATTCACGCATTCTCTTGCCAATGACCTCTTCCGTCGTTAGCCCAATGAACTCTAAAAATGTTGCATTAGCAAATAAAATGTGGTGTTGTAAATTTGATATGCTAACGCTCCGCGCAGGAGGATTCAGCTCTAATGTTTTAATATAAAAATCAAGAAATTCTTGGTCATTTAAAGCTATGGTGCTCATTTTTAAAACCTTAAAATCTGATTATACTTAAGCATATTCATCATACTGGATTCGTTACCAAGTTCCTTAGCCACTAGCCGCAGGCTTCCTCGCTTCTCATCTAGCTATATTTCGAATCTCTTGCAGTCTAATAGTATTTAATTATATAATTATTTAAAATTGTAATGTTGGGTTTTTTAAATATATTGAGGATAAATTTTTTATGAGTAGCTGTTATCAGGGGCAGTTGTTAATATTTATTATGAAAAATACTTGGACGATAGAGTAATAGCGTTGTTGTAAATTTGCTAATTTATGTTATGAATCTAGAAATTAAAATAGCCACGGTTTATCTGTGGCTATTGGAAATGAGATTTCGTGATTTAAGGGGTATAAACTGCATTTAATTGGACGCCGCTAGCAATTGCGTTAATCGGTCCATCGGTAAAGAGTAAGCTGCTGGTGTTTCTATAGCTGTTGTTAAATTGAGATAAAACACATAAACTACCCGCAAGATTGGGTCCACATATTCCATTATTTTTTGTGATAATCTCAGGAACCTTGTTCATTTGTGAGAAATCTCCACCCATAAAATAATTATCATCTGTTGCTAAAAGAGCTTTTACTTTAGCATTACCCGTACTAACTACACTATACTGACCCAAGGTCTGTAAGTTACCTGATGCAAGTACATTATTTGGTGTATTGCCTTTAACTGCACCGTTGATAGATGAGAAATCACCACTAATTAATATCCGATTATCAGGCGTTGCGGCTATTGCATTTGACATTCCATTTAATACCACGGGTGATTCAACACTGCAATCCCCATTTAGACATGCCGTTAATCCGACATTGCCATTGGGTATAGTTTGATTTTGTTGCGTGTTAAATTTACCTGCTACAACCAAATAATCATTGGACGAGCCACGGTTATCTGTGGTTGAAATCAAGGACTTAACCGAGCCGTTACCATATAATGCCGGTTGAAAATCTTGATACCAATTTTTTGCAGTTGTGCATTTTCCATAACCATTTACATCATAGCTAGTTTTGGTGCCAGATGCGATTGCGGTAAAGGCACCTGCAAAATAAAATTTCCATTGACCTGTACGAGGATTGGATAATGCAATAGTATAAATCGATTGATTAGCATGACCATAGATATTCAGATTTTTATTGGGTTTGATGTAGGCAATTAATGCCGAGTCTTTATTTGCATTTAGGATGTTATTTGGTAACTTAATCGTACTTTCAGAGGTTGCCATTTGATTAAATGCTCCTGCAGCTAATAAGTCATCAGAGTGTGGCATACTTTGCAAGGCATAGATCTCATCATTGGCTTCACTAATCTCTGTTATTTTCCTTGAATAGGTATTATATGATATCAACATGCAAGCGCTTTCTCCGCTAGGTCCGCAAGTTCCTTGATTTTGACTGGATACTTTAATTGCCTCTGATTCAAAATTATTATCGCGATTGCTTACTGCAGAAAAGCTACCGCCAATGTAGAGTAGCTGAACTTTTGTCAGTTTTACTATATACGAATAAGTTGCAGTTACTAATTTTAGTTGTCCAAGCTGAGTTGTTGTATTTTGTGTATCTGTAACGACTAGCATTTGGCAGGATTGTCCTGCTGCTAAGATGGTATTATTTAGACAAATTGTTGTATTCCTAGGATAAAATGCTGAATCTTTACTAAAAATGAAGGCTGAGTTACTTATTATCGGGTCACTGGTAATCATTTGTGTTACCTGGTTTGGATTAGTGACGGTTATCATTGATGAAGCCGTTTGGCTTGTATCAATTGAGATAGTTAAGGGCTCAACTATCGCTTTTAATCCACCACTGAGTACCTTTTCCCCGTTCTTGCTAAGATAAACCCCTGATTTAGTATTTGTTGCGGTAGAACTATTTAAATTAGTTGCTTCGCCGCTTGATCCATTGTTGTTGCATCCACTAATAGCGATTAAGCTCATAAGTGGGAATAAAGAGATAAGATTTAGTTTTGTTTTCATGAGATATATTCCTTTGAAATTCTAGATTGCTTAGTTTAATTTAGGACTTAGTATATTTGAAAAATAATAGACTATAAAAAATTCGCTTTTTATTATCTTGGTAGATGAGTTTGCCATCATTAGAAATATCTACTCTAGTCGGTAATTCTGGATTCACGTTTAGATTATCAAAATAATGATTTTCGCCTTCTTCGCTCATATAGCCAAAGAATCCCCAGTTTTTACTAATATATAAATGGCCGTTAGCTATTCTTGGGTTATATTTTATTTTTACTTCTTCACGGTGAATCAGCTTATTGCTAGCAGTCTGCATAATATTCATTACGAGTTTATTATTTGAGGAACTGCCAACTTGACAAAAAAAGTAATATTTGCCATTGTCGGAGAGTAGATACGGCAGAGCTTTTGCTCCTTTAAATGAGCCTGATTGCAGCACCGTTGCAGTCTGTGATACGTGTTGTACATCAATATTTGCTGCATTTGTACATGATAATACCGTTGCTAAATCTAATCGGTCAGAAACCAAAGTGCTTTTATTGTTTATAATTGGTAATAAATCTGTTTTAGGGCGAATTTTTCTGCTTTTGCTTGGATATTTATATTGAGGCGTAGCAGTTAATCCATTTGTCGCTTGAAAATTATTCGTGATTGGATTAGCTGGAAAACAACCTTGGAAACAAGCCGCGGCAGAGCTTTCTGCGGTGTAAACAACGCTACCATCTGGTGCATTATTTGCACATAATACCGTTTTTCCTGCGCTTATGCTTTGCCAGTTTAAGTTGGATTGTGGGTAGATTGCCATCGCGCCAAATGCGGTTGTTATTGACTTTGTAGTATCTGCTGTTGCGTTAAATATACATTTACCATTAGTTGGTGTTTCTCCATTACTGCTTACGAATGAACTTAGTCCTATATTGCTAGAGCTTTGTCCACCTTCAAGCAGTTTTTGTATATTTTTTGTTGCGCCACTGCAGTTGTTATCAGAATTAGGTGTAATGGTTAATGAACTATTGCTTAGATTAACAGTCGTTAGATTAGTTGTAAAATTTTGGTTCCAATTAGTGGAGTTGTAGATTGTAAACCATGCATTAGTTTCTGCCTCTTCGTCATTTAAGAGGTGATCTGCGGTATGAGTATAACACCACCCGTTTTGACATTTACCAGTTATAAATCCCAGCTGAGGTGATGAAAATTGTGAATACCAATGACTATTATTTAACCAATGTTGGAAATAAATCGTGAAGTTTTGGGAGCTATTAGAGCTGTATGGGCTAGTAAACCCTGCACCTGACAGATTTATATTAAGACTTTTTTGGAGCCCAGCACAAGTATGTTCAAATCCACTGTTGTTATTGTCATTTATTATAATTTGTTGCGTTTGTCCTGGCTGTAACGATAGTGCCGAAACTTTGGAACCGTATTGATTTACCATGTATGCTGACTTGATACACTGGTTAGAGTTATATTGAACACTTATGTCAAATGGAAGCAGGCTTTGGTTGGTAAATGTAACGCGGTGAGTAGCCTCAGCATAAATATTAGTACTTAGATTGCTTAGGAGTAATGCGGCTATGATTTTAAGCGCGGTTTTAGGCTTTTTTTTCATTTTATAATCCTTAAAAATAGATTTGTATGTAGCTCATTTTGGAACTGATTTCCAGAATGATTTTTGTTGCTGCTGGCAATAATATACTGGAATAGCATTGTTTTATCTGAAGAAAAAATCTTCAGCTTATGAAGATTTTTTCTTCAGTTTTTGTTGCTTGGTAAACGCATAATAACGGCTGACCAGATACCTAAATTCTGCCAAGATGTCCTTGGTTTGAATCTACTGGAATTAACCATCTTTCTTAAGGAAAAATCAAATGAAACTTAAACCTACTCTATTAACTGTATCTCTTTTATCAATATTTGTATCTGCATGTAATGGAGGTTCTTCTACTAATCATCCAGTCGGTGGGGGGAATAGCCTTCAAGCAATTATTCCTGCTGGGATAACTACGAGCATTCTTCCTCATGGTGTAAATAGTAATTATGTAGCAGCAACTGATAATATGCTTTTTGTTACTTACAAAGTTACGAATCGTACGGCTAAAGCAACACTAATTACTAGTTTAACTTTGACAGGTACAAATCCTAATGCGTTCAGACTTGAGTCTAATCCCAGCTTATATCCTAGTACCCAAGCTAGTAATATTTGCTCTGCTGGCGTATTAGCTGGCAATTCCTCTTGTTATCAATTAGTTACATTAACTAATCCATCTACTATTTCAACCAGCAAATTAACTGCAAATTTGAGTATAGTTGCAGGTGGTCAGCCGAGTGTATCTCCACTTAGCCAAACTTCATATGCCTATTTAGCCGGGAGTTTTAGTAAGGTCTATGCTAACCCAGCCGAGTCTATCGCTGCATTATCTACTTCAACCCCAGGAAACTGCGGTGCTGGTTGGAACACTGGTTGTCTTACTGTTGCAATGAATTTAGCGACTCGTCAGTTAAATAGCATTGCAGTTTCAGACTTTCCGGCTTATAGCTTAGCGGTTGGAAATGGTACTTTGTATTCAGCTGGAGCATTTACCAGTGCAAGTAATGGAACCCAGACAATTAGTATGAATCCAGCTGCCAGCTCTTACTCCTCAATGATATTAGCAATTAACCCAATCGAGACTACTACGCCATTTAAGGATCTGCAAGCATTGGCTCCGGCTTCACAATATCCAAATGGTCCGATTTTGGCTTTGAGTTATAGTCAGGGTAATTTATATGTTGCGGGAGGATTTAATTCACTAGGTGGGGTGTCTAGTTCAGGTTTTCCAATTGTTCAGTATAACCCTAATACTTCAGCCTATTCAAATGCTTTAGGTAGTTCTGGCGATGCCTCTGTATCAATTGGTGCCTTAGGGTTTGATAATAATAATCAGATGTATGTATCTGGATATTATGACTCAATTGGGGGTGTTTCGTTTAGTAATCTTGGCGATAATTATCAAATTAATGCTTGCAGCGCAACTGGGTGCTCTGCTAGCGATGCAGCTAATACAATTGCACCAATAATAGATGGTAGTGGTGGAACCCAACCAACTTCAAGCATTACCTTTGATGCGACAAATAAAATGTACGCAGCTGGCGGTATCACGACAATTAATGGTTCTGGTCCAGGTGCAAATAACTATATGATTGCATCCTTGCTACATGATAAATTTTAAGGGTAGTTAGAATTGAATTTATGTAGAACTTGAAGTTTTATGTGAGGGTTGCCC
>JAIEPY010000028.1 GCA_019748155.1 Burkholderiales bacterium
CACAGTGAAAATCGGAGAGAAATATTAAGCAACAGATTGGAGACAGTTTATGCCTGAATATTTATCATGTAGTAAGGCGTAATTTACAAATTTATACTTGATTTTTTAGGCTAGATGGGGGACAATTACCATCTCATCATTAAAATGGATTTTTTTAAAATCACCATTTCTTCAGTGGGCTGTCACGCCCCATCAAGTGACATTTCTATTTCGGGTTAACACGACTAGAAAACTTTTACCCTGATATTCCCGCGTATATGCATATACCTTGTCATTGTCAAAATCAATAATATTCATTGTGCCATAAGTAAAAGCAGGATTAGCTTTACGTATTGCAATTGCTTGTTTATAATAATTTAAAATTGAGCTAGGATCTTTTTCTTCTCTAGCAACATTAACGGTGGTGTAGTTTGGGTTAACTTTTATCCAAGGGACTTTTGCCGACGTAAAGCCAGCATTAGGTGACTCACTCCATTGCATCGGTGTCCGTGCATTATCGCGATTACGTGCAAATAAGCCGCTAAGAAACTCTTCTGGCTTCTTACCTGCTTTGATTTGCTGATTATAGTAATTAATGGCTTCAACATCTCTTAAATCATCAATATTAAATGGCACATTTGTCATTCCTATTTCATCACCTTGATAAATATAAGGAACGCCCCACTGAGTTAAAAGAAATGTCGCCAGCATTTTAGCAGAAACCTGCCAATAATTTTTATCATCACCCCAGCGAGAAACGGCACGAGATTGGTCATGATTATCTAATACAACACTACTCCAACCTTTTCCATATAACCCTGTATACCATTGTTGAAAAATATTTTTAAAATCAACTAATTTATAATCTGTTGGATGGAATTTATTGCCATCATTACCCAGATTCATAATATCCAATTGAAACACTGTCTTTAAGGATCCACTTTCACTACCAACAAACTGAACCGCATTTTCTGCATTAACACCAGGCATTTCACCAACAGTTAACAAATCATGCTTAGACAAAACCTCCTGATTTAGACTCTCAAGATAGGTTTTAGCCAGAGGCATCTTACCCCATAAATCAGAGCTTTGATTAATTTCCGGTAAGGCATTAAGCGTAATAACATCGAAACGAATTCCATCAATTCCTTTATCCAACCAAAATGTGGCAACCTCAGCTAACTCCTCACGAACGCGTGGGTTCTTCCAGTTTAGGGCGGGTTGTTGTTTAGCAAAAATATGTAAGTAATATTCATTGGTTATTTTATTATATTCCCATGCAGAGCCAGAAAACCAAGACTGCCAGTTATTTGGTGCAGATCCATCGGCTTTAGGCGGATACCAAACATAATAATCATGATATGGATTATTTTTAGCACTTTTTGCGGATAGGAACCATTTATGTTGATCTGAAGTATGGCTAAAAACCATGTCAACCAAGACTTTAATACCTTTGGCATGCGCATCTTTAACTAGCTTATTAAAATCTTGCATAGAACCAAATTGAGCATCGACACTCTTGTAATCACTAATATCATACCCCATATCAATACCAGGCGATGAATAAAAAGGCGTAATCCAGATAAAATCAACGCCCAATGCTTTCAGATAATCCAATTTTTGATCTATCCCCTGTAAATCGCCGAGACCACTCCCATTAGCATCTTTAAATGAACGAATATATACTTCATAACCAATTGCGTTTTGCCACCAATTACTTCCTATATTTTTGGTATAAACGGCACTCTTTTCCGCAAATACATTACTTGCCGGAGATATCAATGAGTAGATAATTAATAATTTAGTTAAGTTCTTTTTCATAATATAAAGTTCCCCTTGTTAATATTAATAGCAAAGTTTAATTACATGATCACAGAATAGATCGAAATAACTCATATTGTAACACATACAGCTAACACGTAATCTTGAGCAAGACTATTTACATAAATCTCATGGCTTTGATTAGTTTCGGTTAATTTAGTATTTAATCTGGTGTTTTGATATAAATCAGTTGCAAATCCTTTGCCCTGACATTTTAAGTAGGCTTCCTTTTTAACCCATAGTCTGTAAAAATCATAGACGGAATTAATTTGAGCATGCTCATATGAGCTAAATACAAATTGACCAAGATCAAGATCAATCTTGTGGTTAATTTGTTCAATATCTATACCAATTTTTTTGCCATAGGCTATTCCTAAAACAACATATTTCCCACTATGTGAGATATTAAAATCAATTTCAGGGAATCCAACTAAATATGGTTTACCATATACATCTTCCTTTATTACTAAATCTTGTCGTGATAAACCTAATAAAGAAGGTAAATAATAATACTTTAGCAATGCCGATGCAAATGCAATTAATTTATCTGAGTGGTTTCGATAAGATAGTATATGGTTACGTATCTCGGATGAAAATAATTCTAAATACTCTGGCAAATCAATAGATTCATCAATATGGACAGCATAAATCTCATAAGCATTATTATTCATTTTTCCGTTCACTCTGTAATTGTAAATTTTTATTCAAGCATCTCTGGAGTTATATATTCTAAAATATTTCCATGATGACAGTTTAAATTAATGACTCTAACCTTTGAGGCATATAAGCCAACATTATTGTCAGGAATCTTTTGAAGATAATTATCAAACTCACTCTTACCATCATAATCAAAATTTGGATCTTTATCTAGCGCTTTAAATATTGTCACACGACTAAACTTAAGCGGTCCTGGAGATTGCAGCGCAATATCTTTTTCAGTTCTAGCAGCAGTTATAACTTTATTAATGTATTCATTTTCATAATCTCGACTCATAAAATGGACTTTTAATGCGTCATTAAATTGATTATCATCTATTTTTTGTCTGTGTTGTAATAATTTCTCATCATTTAGTATGGAGTCAAATGCATAAACGTGAATATTGGTATAACCTTTATTTTCCAAATGATGTGCTATTTCCATTGCAATCTGCCCTCCTAGTGACCATCCAACAAGAATAGCCGGTGTAGTTTTATCAGATAAAGATATTTGCTCAAGATATAGTTTAGCTAGTTGTGACAATGAGGATATTTGTTTATCTTCATTTTGAATATTATAGTTATCAATTCCGTAGCTATTATACTTATGAGAGATCTTTATAGCTAAATCAGCATATACTTCACAACCAGCATTGCCGGGATGAATAAAATACATTTCTCGCTGATTGCTAGTATCAAATGCTAAAGTTTTTAATAGTTGATTATTTTTTACCTCTGCGTTATATAGACTACTTACCAGACCCATAATTGTTTTATGTTTGAAAAGTTCAATAATTGTAAATTGATAATTTTCATTATGAAAAGCTTCATTCATTCGATATATAAGTTTAATCGCTAAAATTGAGTTACCACCAATTCTAAAGAAGTCATCACGAACACCTAGCTTGTCAGCTTCAAGCCCTAAAACACTACTCCAGATTTGACAGAGCGTCTGCTCCAATTCTGAGCCCGGTGCCAGATAATTATCACTATCAACAAACTCTGCCTCCGGCAGCGCACGCCGATCTAGCTTCCCATTGATTGTCAGAGGTAAGGCTTCTAGTTCGATTAAGCTGCTGGGTAACATATAATCTGGTAAGACCAAGGCAAGTTTAGCCAAGATACTTTCTTTGTCTAACTTAGAACTATTATCTTCAGGTGTGAGGGATTCACTTTGGAGAGACTTATCTAAGACATAATATGCCGCTAAATATTGCTGATTAGTCTCACCTTTAGTTTTAGTTATTACACATGCTTGTTTGATACCCGCGATTCTAACTAACTGTTCTTCTATTTCACCGAGTTCAATCCTGAAACCACGGATCTTCACCTGAAAGTCATTCCGTCCAATATACTCCAAATTACCATCTGGCAACCAGCGCACCAAATCACCACTCTTATACATCCGCGTATAGCCATTTGCCAGATCGCTTGCAGTGGCAAAAGGATTGGGAATAAATCGCTCTGCGCTAAGTTCAGGATTATTTAGGTAACCACGGGCTAGTCCGGCTCCGGCGATATAGAGTTCGCCGATTGGAACGGGGGTATTATTTGAATCCAGAACATAGACTTTTATATTTGATAAGACTTTACCAATATTAGTGTTTGAATCTCCAGTGCTGTATTTATGCAATGTTGCACATACTGTACTTTCGGTTGGTCCGTAAGCATTTATTAAGTTATGCGCCCTTAAATTCTCCATAGTTTCTAAATTAGAGGATTCTCCAGCTACGATTATGCTCTCTAAGGTGCTTAAATCATTGCCACTAAGGTTACTTAGTAAAACTGGTGGTATTGTTGCTATACTTATTTGGTTATCGCTTAAATAATTGCTTAATAACGAAATATCTTGGCGGGTGTTATTATTTGCTATAAATAAACTAGAGCCTGAAAGCAAAGAACAAAATATTTCAGAAATGCTTGCATCAAATATACATGAAGCATATTGTAGTGTTCTTGAGCCTTCAACAATGTTAAACTCAGAGATTTGATTGTATATAAGATTTATCACCCCAGCATGCTCAATCATCACGCCCTTAGGTTTCCCAGTTGTTCCGCTGGTGTAAATCACGTATGCAAGATGATTCGCTTGGGTATTCCTTAGTGGGCTGCCCTCCGGCTCATTCTGGTAATTTGAATAGTCTGCGATATCTAATAATTTAACACTGCTAGCAATACCATCACTACTCGCCGCGTTTAAATCTAGCTTATTTACTATCTCATTCAGCTTAGTTTGATGTTGGGTTTGGGTGAGTATCAGTTGGGCATGAGTATCCGCCAAGATATATGAGATCCTATCATCAGGGTACTCTGGATCCAATGGTACATACGCCGCTCCGGCTTTGACTATTGCCAGGATTGCTACTATCATTTCCAGACTTCTATCTAGACACAGTGCAACTAAGGTATCTGGCTGCAACTCATGCTTAGTTTGCTCCGTGTAGCTGTTGCGGATTTTATGCGCTAACTGATTTGCCCGTCGGTTTAGTTCGCGGTAAGTGAGGCTCTGCTCTTCAAACACTAGCGCTAGATTATCCGGCGTTCTTTGCACCTGTTCTTCAAATAGTTGATGAATCGTTTTATCTTTGGGATAGTCTTTATCGCTATTATTCCAGTCATAGACTATTCTTTGGTATTCATCGGTGCTAAGAAGCTGGTAGTCTTGAATTGCCCTATTAGTCTGAAATGCCATTTGCTCCAATATCGATTGATAATGTTGTATCATTTGCGCTATGCTGGTTTCATTATAAAGCGCAGTTGCATAGTTAAATGATCCGCTGATACTTATCTCTGAATCATCCATAAAGCATTCAAGATCAAATTTAGCCATCTGATAGTTATTCTGCTTTGCAGCTTTGAATAGCTGTGTAGTGTTCTCTTGACTCGCTTGCTTACCAAAGCTTTGTACACCAAACATCACTTGGAAAATTGGGTGACGCGATGAATCTTTTTCTACGTTTACATGATCTACTAGTTTCTCAAAGGGTAAGTCCTGATGGGCTTGGGCTTCTATCATCTCTTGATGGAGTTGTCGAATTAGGGCTGTAATGCTCTCGCTAGTGTTTAATTGTGCTCTAAGTGCCAGAGTATTTACAAAAAAACCTATTAGATCTTCTAATTGATTATAGTGACGATTTGCTATTGGAGTTCCAATTACGATATCATCTTGATTACTATATCTGGATAATAGTACATAAAAACCACTAAGCAATACCGCATATAAAGAACAACCCTGCTCTTTTGCGAGGTTTCTTAATTTTATGGATAGTTCTGGGTTGAGGCTAAAGCCTAGATTTGCTCCACTATAGTTGATTGTTTTGGGTCTTACTTTATCCGTGGCTAATGCCAGAGCTTGATATCCGGACAAATGCTTTTGCCAATAAGCTAGTTGTTCTTCTAATTTAGCTCCACTAAGATAGTTTCTTTGCCAGTAAGCAAAGTCTTTATACTGGATAGATAATTGAGCTAAATTTAATTGCTTAGTTGCACCTGAGAAATAATTGTAATGCCCATAGATTTCTCTTAGTAGAACATCCATAGACCAGCCATCACTGGCTATATGGTGAAGATTTATCAGCAGTAAGCTTTTCTCTTGCTGCTTGTTATCACTGCCATTAATCGCAAGACTTCGCTTATACACACAGATACGAAGCGGATAATCCTTAGTTAAGTCAAACGGAGTATTAATATCTAGCTTTATTTGTCGATCTAACCCTACTTGTTCATTCTCTGTGAAGCTATATTCCGCTATAGTTATATCACCACTTGCTACCTCAGCATGTTGCGCTTGTTGATAGTAGTCACCAGCGCTATCCTGAACAAAAGTAGTTCTTAATATCTCATGCCGCCTTACTATTGCAAGCAAACTTTGTTTTAAAATTGAAAGATCTGTTGCTTGAGATAGTTCCAAGAGCAGCGGAATATGATAAGCATTACTACCACCTTCATATTGTTCTATGAACCATAAGCGTTCTTGAGCAAATGATAAGGGGTATTTATCTAATGTTCCCTTATAAATAATTGGTAGCTGAATATTTGAAGACTCTAAATGCTGCAAAGTCAATAGTTCCAAAATCTCTGTCTTATATTTTTTTATATCCGCAAAAATGGCATGATTAAGCATTGAATTGGGCGCTTTAAATTTTAGTTTATTGCTTTCAACCCAAAGTTTTATACCCATGTTATTCGCATTGTAAAGTATATTCAATATGGTATTCATTGCTATTACAGCTCTCCTTCAAAATTTCCAACCGAAGACATTAATTTTAAATTACTAACGCTTCCCAAAATTGTTTTATGTTTAAATATATCCGCAACACTTATATCTTGATCCAAAGATTTACTTATTTGATGAGCTAGTTTAATCGCCAAAATTGAGTTACCACCGATTCTAAAGAAATCATCATTAACACCTAACTTGTCAACATCAATCCCCAAAACACCACTCCAGATTTGACAAAGGGTTTGCTCCAATTCAGAACTCGGCGCCACATAATTACTTTGTGTATCATAATCCACTTTAGGCAGAGCTTTGTAGTCAACCTTTCCATTTGCAGTTAATGGAATTTCATCTATTATGATATAAGTGTTTGGTAGCATGTATTCCGGAAGATGTTGTTTAAGTACATCTGAGATATAATCAGTTGTGACTAGCTCTTTAGCTTGTTGATCATTTCGATGTGTTAAAACCAGATAGCCAATAATATGATTATCTTGCACTGTTATTAATGCATTTTCTACTCCATTTATCTGATTTAAGCGAAAAGAAATTTCTTCTAACTCGACCCGATAACCATTTAGCTTAACTTGATGATCTTTCCTGCCTTCAAATACCATGTAGCCATTTTTGTCCCATCTACCCAAATCTCCAGTCTTATATAATCTACCAAGGCTTGGATGCTCGATAAAACTAGCCTGAGTTTTTTCTTGATCATTCCAATAGCCTAATGCCACTCCACACCCACCGATATGAATCTCGCCGATTACACCTACCGAATTATGCCCACCATTTTGATTCAATATATACATTTTTTGATTTGGCATCGCTACACCATACGGAATTGATTTCCATTCTGGCATTACATCCTTTATTTCATACCAGATTGACCAAATACTTCCCTCTGTTGCTCCACCTAGACTCATTACAATTGTTTGTGGATTATGCTTATTAATCTGTGTTGCTAAATTTAACGGCAACCAATCCCCACTTAATAAGCATACTTTTAGACTGCTTATTCTTTTATCTCTATCATTTGCATAATCAAGCAATAAACTCATTAACTGCGGAACGGTATTCCAGATTGTTATCTGATGTTCATTAACTAATTCATACCAATGAGATGGTTCTTTGGTTTTACTTTGTTCTGGAAATACTACCGTACCACCAGCGGCAAGTACACCGAAGATATCATATACAGACAAGTCAAAGCTCAATTCAGATAATGCCAGTACACTATCCTGACTATTTATCTCAAAGCGCTCATTTATGGCTAATAATGTATTAACTGCACCATGGTGAGAAATAGTAACTCCCTTAGGCTTACCAGTACTTCCAGAGGTAAAGATTACATATGCTATATCGTCTGCTCTCGGTTTAGTCATGGCAAAACTATGTGTACGTGCATCGTCAACTTGATGATTAATGATATCTTCAATAATTAGCCAAGTATATTTGCTGAAAAGTTCACTATTTTTTATACAACTATCATATTCTTCACGCGATAGCAAAACCGTTGTTACTTGCCCCTCACAAAGTACCTCGTCACAACGACCTAATGGCCAATCAATATGCAATGGTAAATATGCGGCACCACTTTGCATGATCCCTAGTACAGCGACAACTTGCTGGTAACCTTTTTGGCTTAAAACCCCAATTAAAGTATTTGCCTTACATAAATTATGCTCTTGCAGATAATAACTTATTCCGCAACTATCAGCATAAATCTGAGTATAACTATATTTTCCATTCACATCAATAATGGCCGTGTTCTCAGGATATTTTACCAGCGCTTTATTAAATAACTCAATCATCGTTTCATTTGTGGTTGCACTATTATGACTGTTTGCCTGATTAATTATCTCTTGATCTAGTTTTGATAGCGCAATAGTTGGCAATACTTCGTTCCAGTTTGATTCGCCTAGAAATTCAATTAAATTACAATAATTTGCATTTAATCGTTCGATTAACTCTGCATCAAATAATTGAGTGACATAAAGCCAGCCACTACTAAACTCATCATCTGTTTCAATTGCCTGCAAATCGATCCACGCCTGAGAAGTTTGCCCCCTCCAGTAACGTTCATTTACTATTTCTGAGCTTGATAAGAATGTAGTATTTTGAGCATACTTATTTTTACCGCCAATTTTTCCCGTAAATACGATTGGAGAAACGGCATGTTGAATATTAAGCCCATGTTCTTGTTGTAATAGACGCTGAACCTCTATTCCTGAAAATAATTTATGCTCAAGATCATCCCAAAGATTATCATGTGTATTTTTAACCTTTTCAATAATCGAGTTACCGGTGTTGTTAAACCCAAATAAACTTGTTGAAGTAAAATTACCCCAGGTTTTATCAATATCTTGATGAACATTCATTCGATTAAAAACAGTAAGTGTAATTAAAAATTCAGCATTTTGGCTATATTGAGATAAAACATATCCATACAAAAATAATAAGACCGATGAGGGCGAAACCATATGCACTGCGCACTGTTCTTTAAACTTACTCCACTTATCTTTCTCCACTACTCTATAATTAATTGCAAATACTGGATTTTTTACAGCCCAAGGATCGCTATTAAAGTTAAAAATAGGTCGCAATGGCAATTGTAATAACTTATTTTGCCAATAACTATAATCGCGTTGATACCAAGATGAGTTTTTTAATTGACAAATATAGTCTTGATAATTTTTAAATGATACTTCATTACTAGCTAATATAAAGTTATTATCTTGATATAAGCAATTTAAATAATAAAATAACTGTGCCCGACTATCCCCATCTAAAATAATTAAGTCAACACTAATATGCAAAATATCCCTGTTTTTAAACCTTGAAACAAAAAAACTAAATAATGGATAGTGTGTTGTATCATATACTTTGTGAGAATAATCATCTCGAACATGAGCTATTATGCTATCGTCGTAATCACAATCATAGGTAGCTACCTCTACATCATAAACACCAACATCTTTAGCGCTTATATAATGTTGTTTTAGCGTATGTGCATCAAAAACAGTCCGTAATTCCGGGTAGTGGTGTATTAGTTTATTAAGTGCGATTTGTAACTGTTCAATATCAATAGGTTTTAAATATGCGTACTCTTGGTAAGTATGATTGGAAACATTACCAATCTCAAAGTAGGAAGTTCGCCCCAGCAAATATGCCTTTTGAAGCTCGGTCATTTCAAATGGCTCAGCACTGTCTGAGTTATTAATTGGTATTGGTAAGGTACTTAAATGAGACTCTGAGGTAATATTTGCAAAATCACTTGGTGTATAATAGCTTATCTTCTTGTCAACTAATCCCTTACAATGAACTATTATTTGCTCTAAGCGGCTTTTAAAACTTTGGCTTAATTGATTCGTGCTAGCTTCATCCAGATAACTAACGATGCTAAACCTTAGTTCTCCAGCTATTACCATTCCATTGATATTTATCAGGTTATGATCCCGGTTAGCTTGATCCATGCTAATTCCTGAGCTCTCATCACTTATTTGCCAATAACTATCCTGAGAATCAAATTGTCCTAGGTAGTTAAAGCTAATCTTCGGTAACTGTTGGAAACTTAATCCACTTTCACTGCTCTGCGCAAAGCTTCCAAAGCCAATTCCTTTATGCGGGATGTTTCTAAGATTCTCTTTAATCTGCTTGATGCTATCCGCTAAGTTTGCAGATAACTCCAGTTTAACCGGGTACATACTGGTAAACCAACCAACTGTATGGTTGATATTTAGCTCTCGGTTTATATCTTCACGACCGTGTCCTTCTAGCGTTATCCCTTGAATATGATTACTATTCCAATCCTCTAGGCTATAGGCTAATGCTGTTAAGAGTAGATCATTGATTTCACTATGATAAGCTTGGTTAGCCTGTTGCAATAAAACTTTGCTGCTTTCTCGATCTAAGCTAAAGCTACTTGAATTTACCGAGTGTCTTATCTTTGTTTGCTTAGTTTTGCTGCTGTTTTTTTCCTGCGGCAAATAATGATTATAATCAGGAATATTCTCAATTACTGATTGCCAATAGTCTTCTTCATCCGAATGTTTTTAGTGCATACTCTTTTACCTCAGTTACCCACTGACGATAACTACTACCTTTAGCAGGAAGTTCTGACACTCTCTGATTATCCATGACCCTTATGTTTACGCTATCATCTGCATTTGTTTCCAACAAATATTTTAAATCCTCGATGAGGATTCGCCAGCTTACCGCATCTATGATTAAATGGTGTAAGGCAAAGAATACTCTGGCACTTCCATCACTATAGCCATCCAGATAAGCTATCTTCCATAAAGGAGCGCTTACTATCTCAAAGTTATTTTGCAAATTAGTTAATTCATGCGTAATTTCAGCTTCAGATAATCCATCTATCTTTAGATGCTCTAATTCAGCCAGGTTTATTGCTTGATTATAGAACTGTCGATAGCACTGAGTTTCATTATCATAGTTATAACTAACTCTTAAAACATCATGTTGAGCAACTAAGACATTTATAGCTTGTTTAAGCTTATCTAAATTAAGTGGAGGTACTTTTATTAGGAAAGACTGATTCCAATGCTTATACTTTGCAAAGTCTCCACTCGCTACGCGCTCGAAGAACCAGCTTTGAATTGGCAGTAATCCCAGCTCCCCAGTTAAAATCCCTGATTCGCTGATTATTTTATGAGCCGGGCTATTCTCTTGTAACTCCAAGTATTTTGCGAGGCTGATTATATTACGTTGATCAAAAATATCTCTTACACTTATATTATAACCAGCTTTACGTAAGCGTGAGCTAAGTTGGATACTTAAAATCGAATCTCCACCGATTCTAAAGAAGTCATCACGAACACCTAGCTTGTCAGCTTCAAGCCCTAAAACACTACTCCAGATTTGACAGAGCATTTGTTCCAATTCTGAGCTCGGTGCCAGATAATTATCACTATCAACAAACTCTGCCTCCGGCAGCGCACGCCGATCTAGCTTGCCATTGATTGTCAGAGGTAAGGCATCTAATTCGATTAAGCTGCTGGGTAACATATAATCTGGTAAGACCAAGGCAAGTTTAGCCAAGATACTTTCTTTGTCTAACTTGGAGTTATCCAGCACATAATATGCAGCTAAATATTGCTGATTTGTCTCACCTTTAGTTTTAGCTATCACACAAGCTTGTTTGATACCCGCGATTCTAACTAGCTGTTCTTCTATTTCACCTAGTTCAATCCTGAAACCACGAATCTTCACCTGAAAGTCATTTCGTCCAATATACTCCAAATTACCATCTGGCAACCAGCGTACTAGATCACCAGTCTTATACATCCGCGTATAGCCGTTTACCAGATCGCTTGCAGTGGCAAAAGGATTGGGAATAAATCGCTCTGCGCTAAGTTCAGGATTATTTAGGTAACCACGG
>JAIEPY010000121.1 GCA_019748155.1 Burkholderiales bacterium
ATGAAAGCATCAAACTTAACTTCATCGCTTAATGCTTCCGGAGGAATACTTATCCCGGATAAGCCCTGAATTCCTTTGGTGCTATCAAGATAAAAGATTTCCGGTTTAACACCGCTTTTATCAAAAACGGCCACATCATGCAGTTCGATGATATTATCACGGTGATCCGGATTAGTTAGCGCAACACTATCTTTTAATCCAACTACGCTACCACGCACCGAAGATGGGGCTGTGCCAGCGCCACCACTCCCAGTTTGATTATCACAGGCACTTAATGCCAGGCTGGCGATTAAGGTTAGACACAAGGTTTTTTTTACATTCATTTTTATTATTTATTCCATAAAAAATTATTCAGTTATAGGAATCTGGTACGGTTTGCCCAGACTCCTACATCATACACTCTAAATTATTGAGTAACTCCTGCTGACTCAATAAATTTACTCATATCCATATCACCAATTGGACAGAGTTTACTATTAACATCACTAATTAGATAATGTCTTTCTCCAGTTTTTGCGTAAAGTATCGCTAAATTTGATTCTGCCGAATTCCTAATCATTTCTATACAGGTCTGGCTAAAAACTTGCACTACATTCAATTTATAATTTACTTTACTGTCATTAAATGCTACCTGCTGATATAAAGCATCTGCTTTTATACTTACGACACTTTCCGATTTATCTCCATAAAAATATGCCGAACTGCAGGTAAAGTTTCCACATCCACCCCAAATAAAATTAGCTACTTGGCTATAAGTGTCGTTTATTAGCAGTCCAGCGCTGGTAGCACTTCCTATTGCAGCGCCCAATAATGGCCATCTTTTTTTGGTTCTTGGATTGATAAAGTCAGCGTAGTTCTTGTAAACTGTTTTAACATTAACCTCCAAATGAGGCTGTTTACTAAGTTTTTTTCTAAACAAGAAAATCTCACTGTCGTTAAACGATCCAAACTCATCATTATATTTAAGCATAATGTTGTATACATCTTTCATTGTTTTTACGTTCTTTAATTCACTATATGCCGGCATAGAAATTGTTGCCTGCCTCAGCCCCATCCTGCCCTGTATAACTACAACAATTTCTTCACCAGCTTTTGCCTCAAAAGGCATTTTCATTATAAAACTTCCATCTTTAAGAGAAAGCTCCCCAGTTGAATCAGAACTACTCTTAAACTCAACTTTCTCTATGCCAGAAATTGGAGCTCCCTTTTCAAGAGCAAGGCTATGTGGATTACTACTACCTAGAATAAGTCCTTTCTCTTTATTAGCTAACTCCGTATTCACTTGCATATTATTGCTGTTACTTTTAGCATCTTGCTCGTTTTTAATCTGACTTAGATCCTGCTCCATCGCTTTAGTTTCTTGTTTAAACTCTTCCAGCCTCGGAGACTTCCACCGCTTAATCAGCCCAATCGCACCACCAACTACGCTACAGGCAATTATTATCGCTAACGCTGGAAGTGACAATCTGAACCCGTCAAAAAATGTAACCCTATGCTCAGTTAATTTTCCGACCTCTGCATTAGGATATAATCTATGGATAAAGTTCTCCTCTGCTTTACTCGTGCTATTGCTATAGATATAAGTATTCTCAAAATACCCTCTAGCTTCGACAAATTTAGCACCCTCATTTTCTAATACCAATAATGATTTATTATTTACGATATTATTTGTCTTGGCTAAATAACTTACTCGCATTGCCCCAGCTACTGGCTGACCATCTAGATCAGTAGCTATATTACTCTCAGCATAAGTAACATCAACCATGGTTTCACCATCGGCCTCATTATCTCTAAAGCTCACGGCTAGATTTTCTCTACTCACATTTGGATCTATAACACTTTCCTGAAGTAAACTTATCAATTGTGGACTCTTAGTAACATCTATACTATATTCTTGCCATTTGCTCTTATCTGCGGTTAACGATACCCAATGAAGCGCACCATGTACGGCGTCATAATGCATCGCCAACGAATTATCAGGCTTAGGGTAATTAGTGGCTATCGGCTGAAAATTATCCTTCTCAGATTTCATAAATTCAACAAACTTAACATTACTTTTTAATATCTCTGGAGGTAATTTGACTCCAGCTAATATCTGCAATCCCTTAGTGCTATCTATATAAAATACTCCACCTCCAACTCCACTTTCATCAAATACTGCAACATCATTTAGCTCAAAGATATCCTCCCGGTAGTCAGGATTAGTCAACCTTACGTTGCCTTTTAAGTTTAGCAGGTTATTTCTTGAAAATGAAGTATTACCAGAAGCACCACTTCCTGCTTGATTCTCACAAGCATTTAATGTCAGAGAAACAATCAAAGTTAAGCACAAGTTTTTTTGGTAAGTAGCCTTCATATTTTTAAAACCCTTAAAAATATCACCATGTATTAGGTAAACCAAGGAAACGATATTTTAAAATAAACTATAAAACTTAGAAACCAGTATTAATACTGCTAAAAAGGCTACAAAATGCTGGTTTTTACTTTTGTATCTTATTGATAGAATAGCTTTTAATAAATGTCGCATGCGGTATTTATAATTTCGCTAAATTACTAACTATTGGACGGTAATGAGCATTACGATAATTATTTAAAAAGGGGTTTAAAGTGAAGAAAGCTATAATGTTATTAGCTGCGGTATGTGGATTTCAAAATTTTGTTGTGGCGGAGAATCTCGGAGTTGTAAATGATAAGGGCAGCACAATAGAGATTTATCCGTATATAAAAGATATTGATAAGTTTCAGAAATGTATCGTGGCAGATGCAAAGACACAAAAATACTGGAATGGAGAGAAGTATATCTTACCAGCTGCAACAGTTGCATATTTTAGTATTAACAAATCTTGTGAGAAAGATTCAAGTATTATGTTTAGTGCAGGAGATAATTTCTTTGGTTATACATTTGGTCAGCAAGATCTCGCATATAGAGTATCATTTAAATTTATCAACCCACAAAGTTTTATTTACATCAGCCAAGATATCTATCATGATGACGGTACAATAATTGACATCGGCTCAAATTAAAAACCATCTCACACGATTACTGAATTGAAAGCTAGTCCAGGCGCTAAATAGCATCGCTCATGGACTATCTTATTAAAGATTATAATTTTCGATGAAGCCATTTTTTATAAGTATCTTTAAAGTTATAGACTTATCATAAAAAAACAAATCTGGCAAGAATCCATCTAATTCTTTATTGCGATTCTGATAGATCAATTCATATAATTTTGCAAGATCACAAGCTCCGAGTCTAAAATTAGTTAAATTATCACCATAAATATTCACATCTGTAAAACTAAGAATAAATCTTAATAAATTAGCGTCATTTTCCTGTTTGGTTTTGTTTTGGTTTCTACAATCAAAACAATCAAGCAATTCATAAAAAGTTAATTTACTCATCGGAATATAACCATTAATAACCAGTAAATCATAAGCTGAATCACGAAAATCAGGTGGAATTTTATAAACAGTACTTTCACAAATCTCACGATGTGCAGATAAAAAATGGAGTAATTCATCTTTTTTAGTCATTATTAAACTCGAATCTATCTAAAATTAAAGGAATCAGACATAGTTCGGTAGCTGATTCAACTAAGCATTTCACGTTTTCTACATTAAACATTGGAAATAGTTGATTTACAACTATATTACAAACTGTATTAGAAGATAAGCTAATTCCTTGCACGGTTAAGTACTTGGCAATATCGGAGTATCCTTTGCCACGAGCTAAAAGATACAAAATATTTAATTGCTCCTTTGTTAGCATAATATCTTCTTTTTTAAGGTTACTTTTATTAACACTCTTTGGAGTATTTAATGAAGCACAATAATAACCATTAATTTGGTTGAAAAAATTTGCAACCAGTGATGTTAGCTGCTTGTAACGAGCCTCAACTTCTTTTTGTGTGTTGCATAAAGCATCATGTTCCTTGCGTAAATTTATTAATTCTTTTCCCGCAGTAACATCAATAGAAGATCCAACAATACCAATTATTTTACCTTCTAAGCTACGCAATGCTGAACGTGTCGCTAGATAATAACTTTTAGCCCCAGTACTAGTATTCACGATTTCATCTATAGTTTTTGTTGATTGCCCAGAATTTATGACATACTCTGCATCTTCTCGTAGTTTTTCGGCAATTACATTATCTCTATAAACCTCATAAACATTCTTCCCAATTAACTCTTCTTTTGTATCAAGACCAATGGCTTGAAGTCCTAAATTATTAACCCCTAAAAAGGTTATATTCACATCACACCAATAAAGGGGAGTTGGTATCAATTCAGCAACACATTTCAAAGCTTCAAAAATTTGTGCATCAGTAAGCTTAATTTCCATCATGATTCCTTCAAATTAATAGTTTATTAATACATGTAACATTTCATTAGTAATCAATGGCCAAGTAAAGTTTAACTCCTTTAAAATACTATTAGTTAATAATCCAGAACTTTCAACCCTAGAAAACTTTGAGTAACCATTCAACCATACCTGGTGATGAAGCAAGCATCTTAATGCTAATTTATCATCACCGTATTCTGTCAGATAAAAGGCAAATTCATCCAATGAAGTAACTTTTAATTTATAGCGCGAAACTTTTGCTAATAATTGATATAGATTGCAAACATTGGGATTAAATAAATGAAATACAAAACGCGGTAAATGTGCTATTTCAAAAAGTTTAACTATTGCCAATGCGGTACAATCGACAGGTGAAAGCTCCACCATAATTAACTCTTGAGGAATAAACCCAAATTTTAGATAGCCCTTAACTCGTGAACAAAATGCATTCTCTTCAATATTTGGCTGAAAACGATACCGAATAGTATTCATTCCCTGATTACCAATCCGATAGATTTTCGCATTTACACCTAATTTACGATATTTTAACACCTCCTGTTCTCCTAAATATTTACTTTTTGTATACACATTAGAATCCTTACTAAAATATCGATTACACACATCAAACTCAGTAAAAATATAATCTTCATTCTCCGGAATATCACTATCCCACAAAACACCAATCGTTGAAATATAATGAAAATCTTTAGTTTGAGTTTGCAGAGCTAAATCTAATAAATTTTTAGTAGTTATTACATTTGCTAAATAGAACTCGCTTTCACCACCATAGTGCTTCACCACTGCGGCACAGTGAATAATGCTATCAATTTGTAAGACTAACATATTGTACTTATCAACACTAAACCCCAAACCAGTTTTTTCTAGTTCTCCACACATAATTGAAATGCGCTCTAAATAATTATCTAATTTTTGGTCAAAATAATACTCAAATAGATTAAAAAGCTTATTTCTTGAAGTCTGAAAGTCATTGCGAACAAAAACTATTATATTATAAGTCGTCTGTTGCATAAGTTGATATAGTACATGACAGCCCAAATGTCCTGTCGCACCAGTTAATAGAACTGTATTTATAGCTTTCTTCTCCAATTGCAAGCGAAGCTTATCAACCTTGGCTAAGTAATCTTGATAGTCCATATTATTATCCTTTCTCAGCCTGCTGATTTATTAATCCTTGCTCATTTATTATTAAATGCTCTCTGGTGGCAAAATTAATAATTGCAGATGGTGTGCGGTATTTAAAGATATCCTTTATATTAATGTTAAGAACCCGTGTAAGCTTAATAAATAATTCAATTAATAAAAGACTATTACCACCGATTTTAAAAAAATCATTATGAATACTAATATGTTCAATTTTTTGTTTTAGTACTTGCGCATACATTGCGCAGATACATTTTTCCAAGTCAGTGCTGGGTGCGACAAAATTATTTACTTGTTCATGACATGCTGAATCAGGCAGAGCATTACGATTTAATTTACCACTATTAGTTAATGGGAAAATTGATATGGGTACAAACATCGTAGGAATCATATATAAAGGTAAATACTTACCGAGATAATCAATAATTAACTGAACCTCAATCTCGTGATCCGCAGTATAGTATGCGACTAAACATTTACAATTATCTTTTGCAATGACAATGGCTTGTTTTACTCCTGAGTAATTAATAAGCACATTCTCAATTTCACTTAATTCAATTCGGTAACCACTGATTTTTAACTGAAAATCATTACGCCCAATATATTCAATATCGCCACTAGGAAGATATCGAACTAAATCTCCAGTTTTGTAAATACGAGCATTAACTTTATGAGATTTTTCATCATCTGTTTGAAATGGATTAATAAGAAACCGCTCTTGAGTTAAATCTTGTCGATTCACATAACCACGTGCAATACCAGTTCCTCCGATATATAATTCACCAACCACTCCAATTGGTACTGGCTGGAGATTTCTATCAAGAATATAGCAGGCCTTATCCGCCAAAGCTTTACCGACTGGTAATAATTCAACATTATCATTTGACAACACGGCAAATGTTGAAAATATAACGTTCTCAGTTGGTCCATATACATGAATTACTTGTTGGGCTAAGCTCTTATGGCTAATAAGTTTTTGAATTATTCGCGGATTGCCTTTCTCTCCGCCAAATAATATGCTTTTAAAATTGCTGAATAATTTTATTTCATGGATTTCAATATACTGCTCCAGCAATTTCGTCGTAATAAACAAGGTATCCGGTTGATAAGTTTTTACTATTCTTGAAAATTCAAAGCTATTAAGCAAGCTTACTTCTGATGTAAGTATTAATTGGGCTCCATTACTAAGAGTATAAAATACATCAAAGCAACAGCCATCAAAAGCGTAATTAGAGCATCCCAAAACGATATTATCTTTATTTAAGGTCAAAAAGTTATTGTTATAACAAAAAGCGTATAAGCTTGTATGCTCAATCATAACACCTTTAGGCATACCAGTAGAACCACTAGTATAAATTACATACGCCAGATCAGATCCATTTACGATTTTTTCTAAGTTGTTTGTCGAGCATTTACTGAGCTTTACATGCAACGATGCGCTATCAATAGCTTCCATCTTAATCTCATGATCCACCATCAATGTAGCTAATTTATCCAGATTCGCTTCATTGGTAATGATTAGCTTGGCTTGAGTATCATCTATAATATGTTTGGTTCTTGCTATTGCACTATCTGCTGGTCCTATTGGCACATATGCTGCACCAGATTTTAAAACAGCCAATATGGCTATAATCATATCTTCATTACGATTTAGATATAATGCCACCAGATCACCAGCTTTAATTTGATAAGTCGCTCGTAGATAATGAGCCAAAGCATTGGCTTTATTATTGAGTTCACTATAACTCAGCTGACGGTCTTCAAAAAAAACTGCGATACTATTAGGGTTTTGTGCTACTTGATCCTCAAATAGTTCAAAAACAGTTTTTTTGCGTGAATAATTTTGCGTGCCTTGATTACTCCATAGGTAAATTTGTTGATTATACGTTTCACGATCTAATAGGCTATAGGTTTTTAAGTCAACATCTTCGCCTGCTGTAACTTTGTCAATTAAATCAGTAAATGAC
Source organism: Burkholderiales bacterium (assembly GCA_019748155.1). Lineage (GTDB taxonomy): Bacteria > Pseudomonadota > Gammaproteobacteria > Burkholderiales > UBA11063 > Aquella. The sequence continues at coordinate 7,471 of JAIEPY010000121.1, forward strand.
GCTAAGAAACCTTGAATTAATTGTTCGTCAAATAAGTCACGGCGATATTCAAAGGTAAACTTTAATCTTCCTTCAGCAAATTCATTATAAAGTAATACCATTTCTCCACTGTCCCCATGGTTGGAGCTTACCTCAATATTGTGAATCTCTACGCCTTCTAGAGTAAGGGGTGAAAAGTAATAATTGCTCTGACCAAAACAAACATTAAACAGATCATCGACATACTGATATTTCTCTCGGGCATCTTGTACAATATTTAGTATTGGATATCTCTGAAACTGTTTAGAGCAACGTCTTTGCGTTGTTAATAAAGCTAATAATTCACTAAGTAGAGTGCATTTATTTAGTTCTACTTTAAGAGGTATATTATTGAAAAAACACCCAGCTAAATTTTCATACCCCTTTGGTCGTAAATTCACGGGGTAGTTTAGTATGATCTGTTCCTGATTACTATATCTTGCAATTAAAGTTCCATATACAGCCGCCAAAATTATAAATAACGTTGTCTTATTCTTTCTTGCATATTTTTTAAGCGCTATAACCTGATAGTCAAATAATTCAAAATATATAATATTACTTTTTTTACTCTCATAATTATTATTTATCATCGGGCAATGCTCACTGGATTTATATGGTAAATCGACACGTAACAAAGCACCTTTTAAAAAATCACTCCAATAGTCTCTTGCTCCGGATAAGTATTCTGCAGTTAATAATTCTCTTTCTGTTGCTACTGCTTGACTAAAGCTTTGTATTGGTAGTATTGGCCTCTCTTTAGTTAATAATGTTTTATAGATGTAACTAAGTTGTTGGCAAAATATAGTCGCAGTGGTCATATCAGATATAATGTGGTGGGATTTAAAAATAAAATAGCACTCTTCATTATTTTCTAATAAATAAAGGGACAATAACGGATCTTTGCTTAAATCAAATGGAGCACTGATTATCTGAGTAATCATGTCACCCATATTTTGCTCGGGTAGTAATTTATAATGATGGTAAAAATCATCAATGGTATAGTTTTTACGATAACAGCTATTTCCATCTTGACTATAACATGCATAAAACGCTTCATGGGATTGGGTAAATATTTCACAACTTTGCTTTAAAAGATTTTTATCTAACCCACTAATAATTTTATAAGTAAACAGCACATTATATTTATTTGGGGACAGCATCCATTCTAAAAAAAATCGTTTCTGATATTCAGAAATAGGTAAATTTACCGGTACTTTAATTTCCACATTAAACTCCTTTAAATAATACATAATGTAAATAAGTATCTCTTATTGTCAACCTTAGAAAGTATCTGAGATTGACAATAATTAAAAAATACTGCTATCTTAGTAGGTTATTGTTCAACACAGTAAATTGGATATTGATCTGAACAGAACACTGGATCTGAATTTTCATCGTTCGTACCAATAGCTTTTGTGTCCACATTCTTAATCACACCAGTACTACCGTAATAATTAGTTTTCCAATTTTCGCACGTTAATTGAGCATTTACCGCAAACGTTGAAAGTAGCCCCGTCCAAGCAAAAGTTGAAGGATCTGTAGATATTGCTATAGCATTGCTTAAAGGAAACGCAAATGTTTGGCTCTCTTGGGATCTAGCTATTGGAGTTTCTCCGTCTGCCTTGACATATAAAGTATTTGCTTGTAAGACCCAATCTTTTGCTTCACTAACCGAACAAGCATTGAGATGATTACACGCATAACGTGCAGGATCACTTGAACCAATTAATGCTTTATACAGACCACCACCATTTGGTTTATTTGAATCTGAATTACAAAGTTTATCCGCATTCATTGGGCTATTTAACTCAAACCCACTAAACGAGGACTCTGTCACAAACATTTTTTTACGGACTGTTGTGAATTTAACCGTAGCGTCTGGAGAAATAGTCATTGATGAACTAAATTTAATATCATGATCTCCACTAGGAGTTAACATCAAATTAGTCCCAATATTAATAGTGCAATTTGGTTTATCAATGTTTAAATCACAACTACTGGTGTTAGATGTAATGTTACCTTGTGTTAATTCAGATAAATTAATAATACTCAACGTTCCCGATTCTTGTTCATCTCCAACACTAAGCTGTGCCGTTATAGCAAACCCCTCACCTGGTACAACATTTGACAGATCACGCGGGTTTGTACTTATCTTAACTCCAGCAGCTTCATATACACTAACAAAAACCTGAGAATGTACAGTTGAGTCACTATCAACCCAATCTACTTCTTTATCAGTGTATTGACCAGTCTGATCATCCCAACTTGCTTGTAGGTTTTGAGCAAGCAATAGATTATTCACCCCAGTATTAGCTGTTGGTACCTCCAAACTTATTTCGCAGCTTGCATTAGGTACTAAACTATCCTGACAAGTACTACTATTAAATTTATATCCACCCTGAATTTGCTCAGTATTAAATTTAAGGTGTGCTGCTGCATCAGCTCCTATATTTTTATACCGTAAAACTAACAGACTGTTCTGCGTACCACTCTTTAATTTAAATGGCGATCCAACTGTTTTACCGTCCCCAGACGTACTCGTTGGTGCAGATACCAAATTAACGATTAAATTAGCTTGCTTAGTAGCAACAACCGAACCACTTACATCTACGGAGGTGTGTTCTTCATCACTTGTACCTTCTGTATGATAACTCGCAGTTAGAACTGTGCTAAAGTCGTTGCTGGTTTGTGAAGGTCCAAATTGAACCGTAACTCCACAGCTTTTGCCGGATTTCAGGACACCATTACAGCTGTCACCCTTGATCCCAAAAATACTACTATCGTTAAGAGCAAAGTTTAAATTATTTGCATCACCACCGCCATTGTTTATTATTCGGATGTTTTTTTGTTTATATTCAGTATTGTTATTGACAATTCTATCAAATAAAACGCTAGCATCTACAAAACTTAAAACAGCAGCTGGTGATTGCTCAGTAGAATATGTCAAATCAATTGGTGCTAAGCTATCTTTCGCCGAAGAACTTCCTGTACTATAAACATAGCTAACTCCAAGATTTGCATGTGTTGGCAAAGTTTTTGTAGTATTGCTGTATACTAGATCTAAACTACAGCTTTCACCACTGGCTAAAGTGTTAGTAACAATATTTCCATTAACTATACACGCATTAGTAGCCTTGCTTGCTGCAATACTAAAATATACTGGTAAATCAAACACAACATTACTATCTTTATAACCATTACCAGTATTGACAATTGTCACCACACTATATTGAGTTGGTGATGAAGTTGTAGTCTCAAATGTATACGTATCGCTATTTACACTTAATCCATGAGTTGGCACCGGTGGAGTAGGTTTTGTTCCACTGTACTCTATTGAGGCATGAGCTATTGCAGCCACCGTACCATCTTTATAACTAAGATTTAATCCAGCAACACCACCAGATGGTCCTGCTTGTTTAGAATTAAAGCTTACGCTGTAACTACAATATGCACCAGCATCTAAGCTTCCAGAGCAAGGTTTTGAAATACCTTTCGATACGTTAATAACCACGCCGTCTGCTGTTGTTACACTTGGTAAACTTAAATTATTAGCAGCCCTAGTTCCTGTATTCGCAATATAAAGCTGCTGACTTTCAAAAGTCTCATCCATAGCAAAGATACTAGGCAACATCATAACAGCGGCACTCTTATCTACCAAATTTATAGTAGTAGCATTCTTAGAATAACTAACATTACTACCACCTTTTCCAGATGCTTGTAACTGAAATGAAAGTTGCTTAGTTCCAGTCGGAATATTCAACAAAAAGCTTACAACCTGTCCATTACTAAAATTAGCTCCACCATTATTTCCACTTAGGACCGATGCATAGCTTAGTTTATTATGCTTGCTACTAGTATCAACTAAATCAAAAGTATTAACCACACCGATATTAGTTGAATTAACTACAACATTTACAATAACTGGCGTAACACCATTTCTAGCAGCGGCTACGCTTGTTGGCAACAATAAATAAGCACTATCAGCACCACTAAGAGTATTCTTACTTGGTACATTGACTAAGCCAATACTAGCCTCTTTCTCTGTAATTTTTTGTGATAAATTTCCGCGCCATAATTTGCTGCCAAACTTATTGCTCGAGGTTGAAAGGTTTTGTTTAATTGATACACTAAGTTCTCCAGAAACCGTGGCAGTATCATTAAACACTACTCTTAAATTACATGATTGTTTTGCAGCAATGCTTGCACAGTTAGCCGCGGATGCACTTTCAATAGCAATCTTTGAATTAGCATTGATTAAGTTATAGTTTAAACCAGAAACATTCTTGTCTCCATTATTCCTTAACGCAATAAAAGCAGTACCTTTGGTATGCGCGGGATATTCTGTCAAGCTTGAAATACTAACTTGACTTAAATCGTTATTTGATGATGGCGTAACGGAGGAGCCACCATTAGCAGAACTTCCGGAACCTCCACACGATGCGAGCGAAATCGCAGCCAGAATGGCTAATATCCCGCCTTGTAGTTTTGTGTTTTTCATATATCTGAGCTCTTCTTAAAAAATATTTATTTATATAGTTTCAAACAACATGATCGACTTACACAAATAGAATAAATGAAAATTGATACCCTGTATTATCTCACCCTAAGATGTTTTATTGATACCAGCAAATTTAATGATTGTAATCAATATATATACTGTTCACACTGACTAAAATTGTTACTTCATTATATGTTATAATAGTCGGTATTAGATGTAGTTTCATGCATCCGCTGAGGTGAGATGCACCACTTGAAAGCTTAATTTTGAGCTATAATTTGTAACTAAAAATTGGAGTCAA
>JAIEPY010000045.1 GCA_019748155.1 Burkholderiales bacterium
ACAACAGATGAAATACGCGGCTTAGTTTGTTTCTTTAAATAGTTAATTAGTGGTCTTGACAAAGGGGCGCATTATAGATGGTAGCGATTTAAATACACAAAAAACTGCTCAAAATCAAAAAGAGATGACAGCTGATCCTAAAAAAATCGCACCAGCACATAGTGATCCAAAAGCAAAACCTGCACACATACAAGACGAAGAAGCGCGCAAACAAAATGCAGCACTTAGCCATGAAAATGAAAAAGGGAAAGTAGAAGATCGTTCATCTAAAGCTCCAATGGTAGATGATGCTAAGGATAATTGTGCAACTACGGGAAATCGTAGCCAACTTGAACATAGTTCGCCTAAAAAGCTATAATTAAATAGTAAACTTTAGGCTTGATAATCGGGGGTAATTACCCTGATTATCTCTACCCTATTTATTACAAGATTTAAAATATATCATTCATATTATCATACCTGAATAATTTCTTTCTTACTCATTTATTCATTCGGGTTATTCTTTTAAAGGAAAAGCCATGCGAAACTTACTCTTACTTTTATCGATTATTCCTGTTTTAGCTTATGCTGACTCATTGGATATGAGAACTTTACAATGTAGAAGTATAAAATTAAATAGTTCGACAACACTTGCGGATGTACAAAATAATTGCATGATACAAAAGCAAAAAACATCAAAAGGTCGCTATCAAGTTGATTTTATAAATAATGAGACAAATAAAACAGTTACTTGCTATTTTGCATCAAATATGCCAACTGCACTGCTAAATAGTTGCCACTAAATTAATAGAGTTTTAAGGAATTATTATGAAATCAAACCAATTAGCAATTAAAACTATTATAAAACAATGTATTATCTGTTTATCAATAGTAGGATTAGCGAGTTGTGCTTATGAAATGCCCCCAAATCAACAGCAACTGGCTAAGAATGTGCAATTAATTCCGTCTACATCAGTACTTTCTGTTATTTCACAAAATAATTATAAAATATCAGATAGCGGGCACGTTATTGAGCAGTCTGGTTTGTATAAGACCGTTTACGATCTTAATTATGAACCGGATAATAGTATACTAATTCCAAGTAATGCACTTATTCGTGGTACTTATCATAATGATGGTGTTACGTGTGATATTAATTGGACATCGGTATATGCCTATAATGAAGAGGATAATAGAAACGCAGTACCTTTAAATCAAGTTACAAGACCCACAATTTGTGATCCAAATAAAGGAATCAAAACTGGTGATCGTTTAATTATTCGCTTTTTAGATAGTACAATGTAAAAATAACAAAACGCTATAATTAGAGTATAAAAAAATAATATCTCTTTTGTAAAATAGCAGAATAAAAACTCTAATATCTAAAATTAATAATCTAAATTAAATTTAAAGGAATATAAAATGAAATCAGATCACCAAGATACAAATACATCACTAAAATTAAATAATAATCAGCTAGCCAATGCTAAAAAATTTTTAATCCCTACTTTCTTTGTTCTGATGATGGGATGTGTTATTCCTAATTCTGTATTTGCGACAACGATAGAAGAATCAAGCGTGACACGAAGCACTGGTACTATGATTGACGATGAAAACATTGAGCATCTTGTGAACAAACAATTATCTGAACAAATACCTAAAGGCAGTTTTACAGTTGTTAGCTATGGTAAAAAAGTCTTACTAACCGGGCAAGTTCCTAATAAGATGGATCGCGATAAAGCTAAATCTATCGCTGATAATATACAGGGCGTTAAAGGAGTATGGAATTATCTAAGTGTAGGAGCAAATGAAAATGCTGGAAATATAACTAATGATGCCTATTTAACTTCCTTGGCAAAGACAAGATTTATTGCACAAAAAGATGTTAATACTAATAATATTAAGATCGTTACTTCAAATAAAATAGTCTATCTTTTAGGTTATGATGTTGGTAAACCATCTCAAGTAAGAGCCGCTGTATCTGGTGTAAAAAGCATTGATGGTGTGCATGGAGTTGTAAATTTAATTGGGAAATAACTAAACGTTTATGTCGTAATAAGTATAATCTAAAAACTATGCTTATATTAATTGTTTAATTTAATAAAGTTTTAGGAGATTTATATCATGAATGTTGAAATTTTTAAAGGCAATTGGACTGAAGCTAAGGGTAAATTGAAACAAAAATGGGCAGAGTTAACCGATGACGAACTACTTAAAATTGAGGGTAAGCACGATGAAATCTATGGTATCCTTGAAAAACGTTATGGCTATGCCAAAGACAAAATAACAAAAATGCTCGATGATATGCACTCCTCTTAAAAAAGAGTTTTGAGCTTTTCATCGAGAAACTTAAAATTGAACACCAGCCAATATTTTTGCTGAATGCCAAAGCAAGATTAGAAACTCAGCTAATAGAACATCCAGATAATGCAACATCTGGATGCTTTTTTAACAATCTAGGGGTTCATAGTCGTGAATTAACCATTTATGTTGCAATTCTAAGCCATAGTTACCATGATTTCTTCGTTCACGAATTAATTCAGCAGGAGTTCCCGCAACCATTGTATAGTCAGCAACATCTTTAGTAACTACTGAATTGGCACCAATAATAGCACCCTCGCCAATCGTAACGCCAAGATTAATCAACGCTTTAGAGTAAATTTTGGCATAATCTTTAATAAGCACAGGTTTATAAACTCGAGTCGAATGAATATCTTCGCCATGACTATGGGTAAAAATCATAACATTTTCGGTGATTCCAACATTATTACCAATCGTAATTCCACCCTTGGCATCCAAAAAGACATTTTCATTAAAAAAGACATTATCACCAAGTTCAATCTGATGACCAAAATTAAACGAAACGCCTTTTAAGGCGATAAAATTTTCACCGCAGCGCTTAAAGAGCTTTTTAGCAATAACTTGTCGAAAATAAACTGCAAAATCAATGTGTAGTTTTAAAGGGCTTAATTCAAATGAATCCCAAAGAAAATGCAGATAGCGCTGCTCTTGAGTATAAGGATTAATCGAAGCACCTATTGGTAAAACATCACTATATAAACGTAAGTCATCTACAACCCAATCAGGGGTTTTGACACAAATTATATCTAAAATCTTCTTTACGTCAGTTGTAGTAATGCCCAATTCTATCATTTTACGAATATTCTGCAATTCAGTTTTTAGACTAGGATTCATTTTAAACTCCTCTTATAATGCTGAATACGCACGATGACGTAAATAATGATCAATAATGACTAATGCTGCCATAGCATCAACTACCGGAACTGCTCGCGGTAATACACATGGATCATGCCGCCCCTGTGCCTCAAGTTCAACTTCATTATAATCAACATCCAGAGTCTTTTGCAATTTACTAATCGTTGAAACTGATTTAAAAGCCACCCGAAAATAAATATCTTCACCAGATGAGATTCCGCCTAAGACACCACCCGCATGATTAGTTTGAGTACGTAGTTCGCCATCAACTAAGACAAACGGATCATTATGCACCGAGCCACGTAACTCCACTCCAGCAAAGCCAGAACCAATTTCAAAACCTTTAACTGCATTGATACTTAACATTGCTTTGCCTAAATCAGCATGCAGACGATCAAAAACAGGCTCACCCAAGCCAGCTGGTGCATTACGGATAACACATTTAATTACGCCACCAATTGAGTCACCATCATCACGCACTTCTTCAACCAAACGGATCATTTCTGCCGCGACCACTGGATCTGGACAACGAATAATATTATCTTCAATTTGTAGAGTTTCAACCCGAGTATGATCAATATCAGCTTTAATCGGACCAACTTGTTCAACATAACTCAAAATCTCAATACCCAGTTCTTGTTTAAGATATTTTTTGGCAATTGCCCCAGCAGCAACCCGCGCCAAGGTTTCACGCGCACTAGCCCGACCACTACCACGATAATCACGCATCCCATATTTCATTAGATAGGTAAAATCCGCATGTGATGGACGAAATATATTTTTTAAGTGATCATAATCAGCAGACCGTTGATCTTTGTTATACGCCATTAATAAAATTGGAGTGCCAGTAGTTTTGCCTTCAAAGATACCTGAAAGTGCGTGAATCAGGTCTGCCTCAGAGCGCGGCGTTGTAATTGCGCTTTGTCCTGGCTTACGACGGTCTAGCTCCTGTTGAATCTCTTCTACAGTAATTTCAATTCCAGCTGGTGCTCCATCAATAATGACACCAACCGCACCACCATGTGATTCACCACAAGTAGTGATTTTAAATATTTGACCGAAACTATTTCCTGACATCTGATTTTACCCTATATTATTAGTTCAAACTTTTTATGAATTTAGCAAGATTTTCTAAACCACCATCTAAGTCGCCTTCATCAGCACCATAAGAGAAACGCACATATCCCGGTTGACCAAAAGCACTACCTGGTACGGTTGCAACATTGGCTTCTTCCAGCGCACGAATACAGAACTCTTCATCACTAAGATTTTTTACGCCAAGACTAGCCAATGATGCAAAAACATATAACGTAGCTTTAGGATATTCTAATTGGATTCCAAAATGTTTGCGGAATGAATCAACAAAAATATCACGGCGAACTTTCATAGTATCGCGCACCCAAGCATTAATTTGCTCAGCATTTCTAAATGCCGCTAAAGCGCCATGTTGGCAAATTAATGATACGCCAGTCGTGCTTTGGGTAGTTAATGCGCTCATAACATCAATCAGATCTTTTCTGGCAAATAAGAACCCAACTCGCCAGCCGGTCATCGCAAAAGATTTAGATGCACTTTGAACTACGACTACATTATCTTTATATTCAGGAAAGCTACCACACGAAACATATTCGTCATCAGTATAAACTAATGCACTATATACCTCATCACTAATAACTAATAAACCAAGCTCATTTGCTGTAGTCAATAAAGCCTTCATTTCACTACGGGTATAGATAATCCCAGTAGGATTAACCCCATTATTAATCATCAGAATTTTACATTCAGGTGTATAGGCAGCTTTGAGCATTTCCGGAGTTATTTTCCAGCCACCAGCTTCAGTTGAATTAATAATTACCGGATTTGCATCCATAATTTTAGTAATTGATGGATATGAAACCCAATATGGGGCTTGAATAATCACGCTGATTTTGTCTGTTGAATTGGCTTTTAACGGTGAATTAGAACCACACAAATACTGCACCATTAAATAAATCGCAAATTTACCCCCAGTGGTAATAATACATTCCTCAGACTTATAATTAGTCGCATACGATTGATTCATCCAGCTTGCTGCAGCTGAACGTAATTCATTTAATCCGGAGGGAGATGGATAAGGAATATCACCAACTTCAATAAATTTAATTGCACCTTCACGTACCACTTCTGGCGTCGTCATTTTAGGTTCACCAACACTCAGATTATAAACCCGAATACCGGCAGCTTTTTTACTTTGTGCTAGAGTATTAATTAATACCGTTGCGGATGCTTTTAATTTATTGCTCATCTGTCTGTACCTTTCTAGACTCTTCAATTAATACTTCAAAAACTTTCTTACTTAATTCTGGAGAAACCCCATGATCAATGCTTGTCATGCGATGAAATTCGTGGAGTAATGCCTCGCGCGCCGGATCAATAACTGATAAATTATGCTGTTTTTTATATTCACCGATTCTTTTAGAGATTTGTTGCCTAAATGCAATCAATCCAATAATATCAGCGTCAATTTCTGAAATCTGCTTGCGTAACAATTCAATATCATTCATCTCATTTTGCTTTCTTAACAACTATAAACCGTGTAATATTGGGTTGAATATCCTGAATACCTTGTTTAAGTATTTGCAAATCATAGCTCTTTGCTGCCTGAGCTGATGCTACTATACCAGCGTTCTTTGGCAAAATTCCTGCCGCTAAATCACGGGCAGCTTTAGCTGTATCACCCCAATCAATCAGCTTAAATCCATATTGATTGATAAACCCCTTGCATTGCTCAAAGGCGGGAGTATAAGAATATAATTCAGTAATCTCATTTAAAGTTACATTAGCATTTGCAAGTAAGCATTGTTCAACATTTAATTGTAAATCATCAATCGGCATAAAGTTATATTTACCCATTGCGGTAAATGCAGGCCATACGATACCGCTATTATAATTGACAAACGGAAAAATGCCAACATCAATTTCGTTACGTTCAAGTGCTGCTAATACTCCATCCATATCAATCAAATAACAAATTTCATGCTTGGCACTATGTGCTTTAGCCGCATAAATTAAACCAGCTTCTTCAGAAAAGGATCCAACATCACCCGATACACCGATTAACATGATGTTACCCTTTACTATGCTGTTTCGCAACTTGAAGAATTAACTTAGCCGTGCTCTCCCAGCTTAAACAAGGATCTGTTATGGATAAGCCACTCATATCAATAGGATTACCACTTTCCGCATTTTGGCGACCTTCCTTAATGAAGCTTTCAAGCATAAAACCTTTAACTAAATTTTTTAATTCTGGCTGTTTTTTTAATGATTCGATGACACGTAAAACAATATTAGCTTGTTCATTATGATCTTTAACACCATCAATTACGCAATTATCATGACTAACATCGACGATAATTGCAGGATTTACAACCTGATTCTTCTTAAATAATTGATTAACTTCAGCGATATATTCAACGCCATAGTTGGGATTATCATTACTGCCACGCAAAACTAAATGCGCATATTTATTACCTGCGGTTTTAACTTCATAACCATCAAAAACAATATAATGTGGGTGTTGTGCCGCCAAAATACTATTCACCGCAATTTTTAGTGAACCATGAGTAGGGTTTTTCATCCCAACCGGACAATCAAGTGATGATGCAAAAATACGGTGTTCCTGATCTTCCGTGCTTCGGGCGCCTATTGCCACCCAAGAAAGTAACTCTTGAAATCCACGTGCGTTGTGCGTAAATAAACATTCATCCGCAATCGGCAAGCCCATTTCAACCACTTGTGTCATGAGTTTGCGACAATACCAGATACCTGCTTCAATATCTGGTTCAGCCAGTGGATCTGGTTGATTAATCGGTCCTGTCCAGCCTTTAACTGTGCGTGGTTTCTGAATATATACACGCATCACGATCTTAACAGCATGAGAAACTTGCTTGCTTAATTCCGCTAATGATTTGGCATACTCTAGCACGGCAGTATCCGGCCATGCGGAACAAGGTCCAACTATCATTAACAAGCGTGAATCCTCGCCATTCAAAATATCTTCGATTTCCCGATGGTGTTGCTGAATACTCGCATATCCCGCGGTACTTAGCGGTATTTTTTGAATAATTTCATCAGAGGTCGGAACTTTTTTTATAATTTCGTAAGCCATTTTAATCCTTATACCATGCCAATTTTAAACGATATTTTATTTTTCAATATGTAAATCTGCTAATTTTAATAACAACGCCTCAGTATCATCCCAGCCCAAGCATGGATCAGTAATAGACAAACCGCATAAATCAATCGGATTCGCGGTTTCCGCATTTTGTTTGCCTGGTTTAATAAAACTTTCAAGCATAAAACCCTTAACCAAGGTTTTTAATTCCGGGTTGGTTTTTAAATTATTAACCACTTCAAGAATAATACCAGCTTGTGCATTATGATCTTTAACTCCATTAACCACACAGTTATCGTGGCTCACATCAATAATCACGGCGGGATTATAGACATTATTCTTGTTACATTGTTCAGCAACTTCACTAATATCTGCCAATGAATAATTAGGGCGATCATTGCTTCCGCGCAAAACTAAGTGTGCATATTGATTACCATCAGTTTCAACCTCATTACCATCTAAAACGATATAGTGAGAATGTTGCGCGGCTACCACTCCATTTATTCCAATCTTAATTGATCCATGAGTTGGATTTTTAATCCCAACTGGACAATCAATGCCGGACGCAAAGATACGATGTTCCTGATCTTCACTACTTCTTGCACCAATTGCGACCCACGACAACAATTCAATAAAGCCACGTGCATTATGCGTAAACAGCGCCTCATCGGCAATCGGTAAACCCATTTCCACTACTTGAGTCATCAATTTACGGCAATATAAAGCACCTGCCGCAATATCAGGTGGCGACAATGGATCTGGCTGATTAACCGGGCCTGTCCATCCTTTAATTGTGCGCGGTTTTTGGATATAAACCCGCATAACTAATTTTAGTACATGACTAACTTTGTCATTCAGCTTTTTCAGCCGCTCAGCGTATTCTAAAACTGCAGTATCCGGCCATGCAGAGCAAGGTCCCACTACCACAACTAATCTTTGATCCTTACCACTTAAAATAGCTTCAATCTCAGTACGATGTTTATCAATGCTCAAATAACCTTCGTCACTTAACGGAAATGCCGCTATAATCTCATCCGCAGTTGGTATTTTTTTTACTACTCGGTAACCCATAATAATCTCAATCCATTCTATTAATATTTACGTCATTAAATTTAGAAATGCGGCTTCAATAATACTTTCATCAACAGCAAAAGCTACTTTATTATCAATATTTTTCACCTGACCAATTCCACTTAATAAAACCAATACAATCTGTTGATTTTTATTTTTCTTATCACCACGCATAGCAAAAATTAACTCAGTAATTTTGTACCCAGCCAGTAATTGTGGAGTAATTCCGAGCTTAGCTAAAAATTCAGAAATTAATTTATAATCAGAATTACCCAGTAAACCAGATAGTTCTGCAATTTTGGCTTCAACCAACATTCCAATAGCAACAGCATAACCGTGTAATACTTTATAATCACTCAGTTTTTCAAGTGCATGAGCAACTGTATGTCCAAAATTTAAGATCATCCGTAAATTTTGCTCTTGTTCATCTATTTCTACTACATGCGCTTTTAATGCAACCGCTTCACGCAAAACTTGCACTAAAGGAGCTTGCTCCAAATTTAAAATCGCATCTAAATGAGTGCAACAAAAATTAAATTGCTCAGCATTTAGAGTTAAAAATATCTTAACTGCTTCAAAAAAGCCATTAATGATCTGCTCACGTGGCAAAGTTTTTAGTAGCTCCGTATCCATGATGACTGCTTGTGGCTGCCAAAATGCACCAATAATATTTTTACCATAACTGGAGTTAACTGCAGTTTTCCCCCCAACGCTACTATCAATCATCGCAAGCAGTGAAGTCGGAATTTGAATATAATTCATGCCACGCATATAAGTTGCCGCAGTAAATCCAGCTAAATCACCAACCACACCACCACCCAATGCAATACATAGGGTATGACGGTCACAACCGAAGCTAAACATCTTTTCCTCTAGCTCCAATTTAGTTGTTGCCGATTTTGAAGCTTCTCCAGCTGTAAAATGAAGAATCTGACATTGATAACCGGCAGAATTTAATTCTTTACAAAAATTATTCCCATATAAATTAGCAACATTACTATCACTAACTATTATAATTTTTTTACTTGGTGCATAATCTTTAATCCAACTTTGCCAGTTAGTTAGCAGTTGTGGCGCAATCATAATTGGGTAATGGAGCGAACTTTTTGCAGGTATATTAACTTGTAGGTCTACTTGTTGCGTATTTGTCATATGTAACGTCTTTATAATTTCAGTGAGTGAACCACTAATTATAAATGATTTAGCCTAATTATATTAGATTAAATTTTAAACAAGGTCAGCTACAAAAATATACACAACGAAGATACTTTACAACTATACTTAAACTGCTTTTAAATATCTGGATTGAATACATTACTCTCAAAATTAATAACAAGCGCAGCTAAAGGCAGTAAAATTAAATTTTTAACTAACAAGACTTGAAAACTAGAAATTTAGCTCTATTTAAGAACTATCGCTTATTAATCTACATAAGGAAACTTTAATGTCAAATAAACAAACTATGTCTTTTCAGACTGAAATTAAACAATTATTAAATCTAATGATTCATTCACTTTATTCAGATAAAGAGATTTTTTTACGCGAATTAGTCTCAAATGCTTCGGATGCAATTGATAAATTACGCTTTGAGCAAATCAATAAACCTGAATTAAATAAAGGTGAAGAATTAGTTGTGCGGGTAAGCTTTGATAAAGATGCCAAAACTATTACCGTTAGTGATAATGGTATCGGGATGACAGAAGCAGAAGTTATCGAAAATATCGGTACGATAGCCAAATCAGGAACTAAGTCATTTTTAGAAAACTTATCTGGCGATGCCAAAAAAGATGCAAATTTGATCGGACAGTTCGGAGTTGGTTTTTACTCGGCCTTTATTGTTGCTGACAAAGTTGAACTTATTACTCTCAAGGCAGGTGAAACAACATCTCATGCTAGCAAATGGGTATCAGATGGTGCTGGTGAGTTCACTATTGAAACAGTTGACAAATTGGATGGTAGCGGTACCAGCATTACGCTACATCTTAAAGAAGGTAACGACGATCTATTATCTGACTGGGGCTTACGCACAATAATCCGCAAATATTCTGATCATATCAATTATCCAATTAAAATGCAAAAAATGCCGGAACATGGCGAAGATGGTAAAGAAATAATTTCTACTGAATTAGAAACAGTTAACAAAGCTAATGCATTATGGACTCGTAGCAAGAATGATATTAGTGAAGAAGAGTATAAAGAATTCTACAAACATATTTCCCATGATTACCATGAGCCAATGAAATGGATTCACGCACGGGTTGAAGGTGCTCAAGAATATACTCAATTATTATACATTCCAAGTAAAGCTCCATTTGATTTATATGATGCTAACCGTCGTTATGGAATCAAATTGTATGTAAAACGTGTTTTCATCATGGATGATGCAGAAAAATTATTGCCAAATTATTTACGTTTCGTACGTGGTGTAATTGATTCGCAAGACTTACCGTTAAATGTATCACGCGAGATTTTACAATCTTCACGTGATATTGATGCTATTCGTTCTGGTTCAACTAAGAAAATCTTAAGCGTATTAGAAGATATCGCTAAAAACGAACCAGAAAAATATGCTGAATTGTGGAATGAGTTTGGTCCAGTAATTAAAGAAGGTGTAATCGAAGATCATGCTAACAAAGAGCGTGTTGCCAAACTATGTCGTTTTGCGTCCACTCATAATAATGATAATGCCAAAACCGTTAGCTTAGATGATTACGTAAGCCGTATGAAAGATGGTCAAGATAAGATTTATTATATTACTGCTGAAAGCTATAATGCAGCTAAAAATAGCCCGCATTTGGAAGTATTCAAACAAAAAGGTATCGAAGTTTTATTATTGACTGATCGAGTTGATGAATGGGTTGCAAGTCACTTATTTGAATTTGATAAAAAATCCTTAGTATCAGTAGCTAAAGGTAAACTAGACCTAGGCAAATTAGATGATGAAAAGCCATCTGAAGAAGCTCAAAAACAGCAAGATGAGCAAGCTAAACCAATTTTAGAAAAAATTAAAACAGCTCTTGGTGGTAAAGTTAAAGAAGTCGTTGTTACAACTCGCTTAGTTGATTCTCCTGCGTGTTTAGTTGTTGAAAACAACGCGATGAGTATGCAAATGGAACGCTTATTACGTCAAGCAGGTCAAGAAGTTCCATCTATGCAACCAACTTTAGAAATTAATCTAAACCATAAATTAATTAACAAATTGGAATCTAGTATTGATCAATTGCAAATTGACGACTTAAGTTTAGTTATTTTTGAACAGGCTCAGCTAGCAGAAGGAATTCAGCTTGATGATCCAGTTGGTTTTGTTAAACGAATGAATTCATTCATTGCTTAATAAAATAAGACATAATAGTCAATATAAAATCCCCAGATTCATATCGTAAATCTGGGGATTTTATATATATTACTCTATTTTGCATAACTATCATTTAATTCGATAATTTCAACACTAATTCCCAACTCTAATTGTGTAGCACTTTTATTAAACTCAGTATAAAGCAGTGATTGTAAATTAGCAGAAGTTTCACGAAGCAATTCTGCACTACGCCCTTTTAATAGTTTTACAGTCAAATGAACAAAGGCATTGCGCTCTTGATTATCACCTAAAATAAATACATCATGCAAAATAAGTCTGCTTTTACAGCTAGTTAGCTGAGTTGGCAATTTCTCAACTAATAAATTCTGGCATTTTTGCAATGTTTGTTTTATCTTATCATTTGTCTCAACAATATTTGATGATGCTTCAAGAATTAAGTGTGGCATAATAAATCTTTCTTAGTAGTAATTGCGCTTAGAAGCAATATTATACTGCAATAATTGCAAAAGGATTTATATAAATAATGGAGGGAGAATTAGTTTGTGCTGTTGTTATGCTATACAGAGATATTACTTAGTTCGCTAGTTTATCTTTGTTTACATAGCTATATAAAAAGCCCAGATGTAATCTGGGCTTAGTATCGGGAGCTTGGCAATGTCCTACTTTCGCATGGGCGAACCACACTA
>JAIEPY010000026.1 GCA_019748155.1 Burkholderiales bacterium
AAATTTTACACCTTAGATATTACTATGGTGGTGACATTTCTATTTCAGCTAAGTGACATTTCTATTTCGGGTTGATACTAGAAAAAGTTTTGCTTACCACGCTAAAGAAATTGCGGTAGAATACCTAAATACAAACATCTAATTATTTACTTAAAGGTTTGCAATAAATGACTATTAAGTTACTCACTATTGAAAGTTATCGCTCTATTCAAAAGTTGGAGCTAAATTTGCAACAGTTAAATCTAATTACCGGGCACAATGGCTGCGGTAAAAGTAATGTATATAAAGCATTAAATCTATTAGCTCAGGCGGTAAATGGTCAATTAGCTTCCAACATTGCTAACGAAGGAGGGATTCCTTCAATTATGTGGTCTGGACATCGTAATCGAACTAAGTTTAATGATCGAAGCAGCCGCTTAAATCTGAGCGTTAACACTAATGAGTATTGCTACCGCATGAGTATTGGAATTCCAATTCCTGTGCCTGGGTCTATGTTTTATCTTGATCCAGAAGTAAAAGAGGAACAAATCTGGGTTGGTCCTAAACCAAGAATCAGTAATCTTATCCTAGATCGCAAAGCTAATACCACCTTTACCTATGATCTCAATAACCAAAAAACAACTTATCCATTTTGCCTCAACCTGTCCGAATCAGTCCTTGCACAGCTGAAAGAACCACAACGTTATCCAGAGCTTTTTAATCTAAGTTCGGCAATCAGAAACTGGCGCTTTTATCATAGTTTTCAAACTGGTACAAACTCACTGATTCGCGCACCGCAAGCTAGCGTCAGAAGCACTATCCTTAATGATGATGGATCAAACTTGGCTGCGGCAATCAGAACCATTTATGAAATTGATGATATTGAACTATTTAATGAACTAATTGCCGATGCTTTTAATGGTGCACAAATAGATATTGTAGACCCTCATCAAAAAGCCAAATTTGAAATTAAATTCAAACAAGCTAATCTATTTCGAGCGCTAGAGGCTAGTGAGTTATCTGATGGAACACTTAAATATATTTGTTTAGTCACCGCGCTTTTAACTCCACGACCACCTGAAGTTCTAATTCTAAATGAGCCCGAGATGAGCTTGCATCCAGATTTGATTCCTCATTTAGCCAAACTCATTGCTAATGCTAGCAATAATTCACAAATTATTGTTACTTCCCACTCGCGGGAGTTACAAGCAAAATTAACCACAAGATACCACGCAAACCTAATTCAATTGGAACTAGGCAATAATGGCACCCAAATATCCGGAAATAACGACTTAGGCAACGAATAATTTATTGACGCAGTGCAGCATCATATCTCGAGTAAAAACAACACAAATATAGTAAAATATCAACATCAAATGTTAACGATAACACATGAAAAGAGGTATAATTATGAAATATAGCTGGCGCTGGTTTGGTCCACAAGACCCAGTTTCAATTCAAGATGTACGACAAACAGGAGCAAGCGATATTGTATCCGCATTACACCATATTCCAAATGGGCAAATTTGGAGTATCGAAGAAATAAAAAAGCGACAACATGAAGTAGAATGGGATCAAGTAAATGATGAAGCAACTAATTTATCTTGGAGTATCGTAGAAAGTGTTCCGGTTCACGAAGACATTAAAAAACGTACGGGCAATTATCTGCAATATATTGAAAACTACAAACAAAGCATCCGTAATTTAGCTCAGTGCGGAATCAAAGTTATCATTTATAATTTTATGCCAGTTATTGACTGGACGCGAACCGATTTGGCTTATCGCCTACCCAATGGAGTATTGGCGCTTCGCTTTGATTATTTTGAATTTGCCGCATTTGACTTATTTATCCTTAAACGTGATAATGCTGCAAATGATTATACCCCTGAGGAGCAAACCAAAGCGCAAGAGGTTTATGCTTCAATGACTGAAGAAACCAAGCAGCGGTTAATTAAAAATATCATTGCGGGATTGCCTGGTGCTGAAGAAAGTTTTACTCTTGCGCAATTTAAAGATGCACTTAATCAATATCACGACATAAACGCTGACAAACTCCGCAGTAATTTATTTGCCTTTTTAAAAGAGATATTACCTATTGCCGATGAGTGTGGTGTGCGGGTTGCAATTCATCCCGATGATCCACCACGCCCAATGTTTGGTTTACCGCGAATATTAAGCAATGAACATGATATTAGTTTACTTATGCAACAATTTAGTAGCAAAAATTGCGGTTTAAATATTTGTGCGGGTTCGCTAGGCGCGAGCGCAGATAATGACCTTGAGAAATTTATTCGCACTTGGGGTGAACGTATTCCTTTTGTTCACTTGCGCAGTGTAAAACGCGAAGCTGATGGTAGCTTTTATGAAGATGAACATATTGCGGGTAGCACCAATCTGGCTAGATTAGTTAAAGCAGTACTTGATGTTGAGCAGCAAACTGGCAACGAAATTATCATTCGCCCTGATCATGGGCACCAAATGCTTGATGATCAGCGTAAAAAAAGTAACCCTGGCTACTCATGTATTGGGCGTATGAAAGGTATTGCAGAGCTAAAAGGCATGGAACTGGCAATCCGTACTTTTGATATTTAATAATTTTATAATTGTAAAAAATGAAAATCCCTAAACGATTAATTAACTGGCAATCAAACTCTGATAACTCGCTACTACTCAATATTGATAATTGTTATTGCAAAATATATTTATTAACTGATGACATAATTCGCATCCGCACTTCATTTAACAATGACTTTCTGGAAGAGTCTTATGTCTTAACCACCACAGCGTGGGATGATCGCTTTGATGAATTGTTAGCTAATGAGCGGCAGAAAATAAATGCGCTTACCCCTCTTATAGAAGAGAACGAAATAGCTTTAACCCTAAAAACACATACTCTACAAGTCATTATTAATAAATCACCATACTATATTCAAGTGCAAAATAATTCTGGGCAAATAATTTACTCAGATCTCAAATCACGTCCTTATACTCAAGATCAACTGGGGCGTGTTAGCCATTATAGTGAGATTGATATTGAACAGGACTGTTTTTATGGTTTTGGTGAAAAAACCGGTGCTATCAATAAACTTCGCCGGAGACTAGTGCAAAACGCCAAAGATACACTGGGATACGATCCGGAACACAGCGATCCATTATATAAGCACATTCCATTTTACATCAAATTAAACCGTCAAACGCAGCAGGCAGTGGGATTTTTCTATCACAATACTTATGAATCGGTATTTGATATGGCTGTTGAGCATAGTAACTACCATCACCGCTATAGTTATTTTTGTGCCGATGGTGGCGATTTAGACTTGTTCATTTTAAATGGTCCGAGCATTGCCGAGGTAGTTGAACGCTATACTGATATTACCGGTAAATCGGCAATGTTACCAATTTATGGACTAGGTTATCTTGGTTCAACCATGTACTACGTCGAGCTACCCGAAAATTGTGATAATGAAATTGTTAATTTTGTCAAAACCTGCCGTGAAGAGTTGATTCCGATTGATAATTTTCACCTTTCATCTGGTTATACAGTTGATGCAAACAATAAGCGCCAATTATTCACGTGGAATAATACTAAATTTAGCAACCCAAGTGAATTTTTTAGCCAAATGCAGGAAAATGGTGCACCAGCTACACCAAACATCAAACCGGGCGTATTATTAACCAATCCCAATTATCTATCAATGAGTGCACAGAAAATCTTTATTGGACAATCTGGAGAAAATTCAGAACCCTATGTCGATTATTGGTGGGGAGGCTTAGGTTCTTTTGTTGATTTCACCAATCCACAATCGCGTAAAATGTGGAGTGAGTATTTAACTAGCTCACTATTTAATAATGGTGTAACTTCATTATGGAATGATAATTGTGAGTACGACTCCTTAACCGATCGTGATATCTGCTGTAATTTCGATGGTAAATTAGCTAAACTTGCGCAAGTAAAATCAATTCAACCCAATTTAATGGCATTCACTGGCTATCAGGCGATGTTAAAGCACAATCCAAATATTCGCCCATACTCGGTTAATCGTGGTGGCTTTGCCGGGATTCAGCGTTATTCGCAAACTTGGGCTGGAGATAACTACACCTCGTGGAAAAGTTTGAAATTTAATATCGCGACTATTTTAGGCATGGGATTATCGGGTGTAGCCAATAATGGTTGTGATATTGGCGGATTTTGGGGACCGCATCCCGATGCCGAATTATTTGTGCGTTGGGTACAAGATGGAGTTTTCCAACCCCGCTTTTCCATCCACTCCTGCAACACCGATAATACCGTAACTGAGCCGTGGATGTATCAGGAATATACTCCGCTAATTCGTGAAGCAATTAACCTACGCTATCGCTTAATGCCCTATTTTTATTCATTAATGCGTGAAGCACATCAAAGTGGGCACCCGATCATGCGTCCAACTTTTTATGAATTCCAACATGACTGCATGACTTACGAACAAAGCGTAGATTTTATGCTCGGCAGTAGTTTACTAGTAGCAAATGTGGTTGAAGAATCCGCAACTAGTCGCAAAGTATATCTGCCGAATGGTGCCAATTGGTATGATTTTTATACGATGCAAAAGTACGCTGGCGGACAGGAGATTGAAATTCTAGTTGATCTAAGCTCAATTCCATTATTTATTCGTGATTCTGCAATAATTCCGTTGACAATAGATGAAGCACGTTTACGTAGTGCTTATTTCAATCATCTTAAGCTCTTAATCGGTGGTGAAAATAGTAAATTTCAACTTTATCAGGATGATGGATTGAGTCAGGCATATAAAGATGGTAACTATTCGCAAACGACGATCAGTGTCGTTAAATCTGCTGAACAAACTCAAATTAACTTTGAGCACAATGGCAAGATTGCACCTCAAACGCAATACCTAGAGCTAGAATTGATTAACCAAGATAAAGGTCCTTACTGGTTAAGTAGCAATGGCAATAAATTGCAGCATTTCTTGCATCGGGCTAAATTTGATGAGGCTCAAGAGGGATGGTACTATAGCAACCGCAAAGGCTCGGTTGAAATTAAGTTAGCTTTTCCAAACTGCGATAGCCAAATTATTGTTAGCTTCGCCCATTTTGATTTGATTGGAATGTAATGACTAAGAAAAAACTCACCCTCAAAGAAAAAATTGCCTACGGAATTGGTGATCTAGGTAATGGTTTTACCTTTGATTTGGGTCAAGCTTATTTACTTAAGTTTTACACTGATGTCTGCGGAATTGGCGCTGCGGCAGCTGGTGGCGTATTTTTATTCAGTAAAATTTTTGATGCTTTTATGGACGTGCTGGCTGGATCATTTGTCGATAAGCATAAAGCCTCTAAAAATGGTAAATACCGCCCAGTTATGATGACCTCGGCAATTTTTCTGGCATTTTTAACCGTAATTACGTTCATTGCTCCTGATGTATCTGTGCAAGGCAAGCTTATCTATGCTTATGCCAGCTATATGATTTGGGGCTTATGCTACTCGATGGTTAATATACCTTACGGATCACTCTCCGCCGCAATGACACAAGATGTCCATGATCGGACTCAATTAGCTTCATTTCGTCAAGGTGGCTCACTATTAGCATTATTAATAACTGGTGTGGTGTTTATGCCTATTGTATTATTATTTAGCGATACGCGCTGGGGATTCCCCGTTGCAGCAGCTGCTATGGCAATAATTGGAGTAATGTCACACGCGTATTGTTATCGAAATACCCGCGAAAAGGTCGAGGCAACAAATAGCGAACCAATCAAAAGTAGTGATTTAAAACATGCACTAACCAAAAACCGTCCCTTATGGATTTTGATTATTATGTCAATTTTTACAATCTCCGCGTATAATATCAAAATTGCCATGCTAATTTATTTTTGCGAATACAATTTAGGTGATGTCAAACTAATGGCGTTAATTAATTTTATTATCATTGGTAGCTCGGTAGTTTCAATTACTTCTATTCCTAAACTCGTAAAAATTTTTGGTAAGAAAAAAACCATGCTGCTGGGATTTGGAATTAGTATTATCGCAGATATTATTAATTTTCTGATTCCGTCTAGTCCGATTAGCTTTACCGTCTTGGCAACTATTGCGTTCGTAGCAATTAGCATCCCAAATGGAATTGTCTGGGCATTAATTTCTGATATTATTGATTTTGGCGAGTGGAAAACTGGCAAACGTGCTGCCGGAGTTACCTACGCAGCATTTAGCTTTTCACGTAAACTAGCACAATCTATCTCTGGATTTTCAGCGGGGCTTGGTTTATCTCTAATTGGTTATATCCCTAATGCAATACAAACTCAATATGTTTTATTTGGGATTAAGGGGCTATTATTACTCTACCCTGCGATTACAATTTTAATCGCAGCATTGATTATTGCCCTATGGTATGAATTAACTGATGAACGCTGTAATCAAATTATTGCGGATCTTCAGCAAAAAAAACTTAACTATAGTACAACATAGCAGTTTTATAGCTAAAATTAATTATTATCTTTTTACAATTTAGGAAATTTTATGAATTCAAATAATAAAGTAGCAGTAGTAACAGGTGGTAGCGGAGTATTGGGACGCGAATTTTGTCATGCACTGGCAAAACAAGGCTATAAAGTAGCAATTTTAGGACGTGATCTTGCTATAGGAGAAAAGCTTGACGATGAAATAAAAGAAAACGGTGGTGTTGCACTTGCAGTGGCGGCTAATGTGACGGATAAAGCTAGTTTGGAGAGCGCTGCTGCTTTAATTGAACAGCAACTAGGTAAGTGTGATCTCTTACTTAACGGAGCAGGTGGTAACCATCCGAAAGGTACCAGCAGCGAAGAATACTACACTGAAGAAATCAGTCATAAAGAGAATGCAACTAGTTTTTTTGATCTGGATCCTGAAGGAATTGATTTTGTCTTTAAACTAAACTTTATGGGCACATTATTACCCTCACAGGTCTTTGGCAAACAAATGTTAGATAAAGAGCATGCAACGATTATTAATATCTCTTCAATGAGTGCACTTTGTCCGTTAACCAAAATCCCTGCCTACAGTGCAGCTAAGGCAGCCGTTAATAATTTTACTCAGTGGTTGGCGGTTCATTTTGCCAAAACCAATATTCGGGTAAACGCTATCGCACCGGGATTTTTTCTTACCCAGCAAAACTATAATCTACTAAAAACCAGTGGTGGGGGTTGGACACCTCGTGCCGAAAAAATTATTGCTCATACCCCGATGTCACGTTTTGGCGAATCTCAGGAATTAATTGGAACATTACTATGGCTCGCGGATGAAAAAGCTTCAGGATTTGTAAATGGTGTAGTAATTCCGGTTGATGGTGGATTTGCTGCTTATGCCGGAGTATAGTCGCTGCGCTATTTGTAAAAAATTTATCCTCCTCTACAATGTTAAAAGCAGGCAATAATGCCTGCTTTTAACAGATATATTACGAACTTTAGTTAAATTCTACTTTAATGTCTTCACCGGCATTATATTCATCATGGTATCCATGAACCGACAATGTCTTGTTGAGATCAGCCAAATTAGTAAAGACAATCGGCGTAATCATCGAAGGAACTTGTGCCGCAACACCTTCTAAATCAAAGCGAATTAACGGAGTACCTTTTTTGACTTCGTCATTAACTGAAACTAAAGCTTCGAAGCCTTCTCCACCTAGATTAACTGTATCCATACCGATATGCATCAGCACTTCCAAACCATCTGCCATAGTAATCACACAGGCATGTTTAGTTTTAAACAGCATGGTAACCTTACCATCAACAGGTGATACCAATACATTAGAGCTTGGCTTAACCGCGAATCCATCACCCATTACTTTGGTGGAAAATACCTGATCTGGTACAGCCTCTAGTTTAATTAATTCCCCGGCTAAAGGCATAACAAAATTACTTTCCGTTTCTTCTGAAATAGCAATTACAACTGGTGCAATAGGAAGGATTGGAACATGAGCATGTTCTTGCGGTTTAACCGGCTCTTGATGAACTACAGGAGCTTTAGCTGTAGGAACTTTAACCTGAACCTTACCATCACAGATTTCTGCCATTTTGGTTTTGATAATCTCAGCACGAGTACCATAGACAGCCTGTATACTATTACCAACTTCTAAGACACCTGCAGCACCCAGTGCTTTTAGTTGCCCTTTATTAACTTTAGCCTTATCTCGAACTTCTATTCTCAAACGGGACATACAAGCATTCAGTGTCGCAATGTTTTCAATACCGCCAAATGCTGCTAAAACTTGAGCTGCATGTTGGTAACCGTCAACATCATCAACCCGCTCTTGCAGTTCTTCAGGATCACCTTTTTCACGACCAGGCGTTGCCAAATCAAATTTACGAATAATAAAGCGGAATCCAAAATAATATAATGGCGTAAAAAATACTAAACCAACCACAATTACCCACCACCAAGGTGTACGCCCTGGCATAACCCCAAATAACAAGAAATCAATCAAACCACCAGAGAAGGTCATTCCAATATGAACACCTAATAGATGCATCACCATAAATGACAATCCAGCAAAGATTGCATGAACTGCAAATAGAATAGGAGCAACAAATAAGAATGAAAACTCAATTGGCTCAGTGATCCCTGTTAAAAAGGCAGTTAGCCCGGCAGAGAACATCAATGCGCCAACAACTTTTTTCTTCTCAGGAGCAGCTTCTTTATACATCGCATAAGCAGCTGCAGGTAAACCAAACATCATGAAAGGAAATTTACCAGTCATAAATGTTCCGGCAGTAAATGGCACACCATCTTTTAATTGAGCAAAGAAAATTGCTTGATCACCATGCACCAGCTGTCCAGATTGAGCCGTATAAGTACCAAATTGATACCAGAAAGGATTGTAAAAAATATGATGTAAGCCAAATGGAATTAGCGAACGTTCAATAACCCCAAAGACAAACGCAGATAAAGTTAGATTTGCATTAATCATTGAATCAGAGAACCATTGTAAGAAACTACCAATTGGCGGCCATATAACACATAAAATCAGACCTAAAATGATTGCCACAACCGCAGTCATAATTGGTACAAAGCGTTTACCCGCGAAGAATGCTAAATACGGAGGTAACTCGATATCATAGTATTTTTTGTAGATTTTGGCAGCTAGAATCCCCATGATGATTCCACCAAATACGCCCATTTGCAATGTTGGAATACCTAATACCACTGCAAGCTTAGGATTTGGATGCTGTAATTGGGCAATAACATCTGGAACACCGCTAGCCAAGCCAACTACCACATTCATAATTAGAAAACCAACCAATGCCGCAAGTGCCGCCACACCTTCGCCGCCAGATAAACCAACAGCAACCCCAACGCAAAACAAAATTGGTAAATTAGCAAAAACAATTCCGCCTGCTTGCTCCATATAATGCGCCAAAGCTTGAAACCAATGTACATCTAAAAATGGCAAATACTGCACCAATGCAGGATTTTGAAAAGCATTACCTAATGCTAGCAAAATACCAGCCGCGGGTAATAGCGCAACTGGTAACATTAATGACTGACCAACCTGTTGCAAAACTGCAAAAAACCTTCTCATAATACACCTAAAAAAGAAAATTAGAATATGTATAACCAATTAATCAACATTAATAAAACTTCCAACCATAACCTAACTCACAGCTAGTAACAAAATTGATGCCACGACGAAGGCTTGATTAACAAAGGCTTTTAATACAAAAAAAGTTGGAATCAGTAAAACAACACTACAAGTAATCAAGTAAAGCTTAACATTTAATCAAGGTTAATTCTACCACATACAGCAGCCAATAATAATAGAATTACGATATTGAAACATAGGCTGCACCAGAAAGATTGCAGCCTATGTTTTAGTTTAATGAGTGATTGAAGTTTTACTGCGAGAGCCCCACCAGAATATTATGACGCCAGCGATTATCATTGGGAATGAGTAAAATTGACCAAGAGATAGTCCAGTAGATGCCACAATTCCAGTTGCAAACGCATCTGGCTCACGGAAAAACTCTAAAACGAACCTAGCCAAGCCGTAACCAATCATGAACACACCAGATGTTTGCCCCAGCTTACGTGGTTTGCTGGTAAAAATCAACAAGATTAAAAAGAGAACAACTCCCTCAGCAAAGGCTTCATAAAGCTGCGATGGATGTCGCGGTAGCATTGAACCTGAGGCAGGAAAAACCATACCCCACGGTAAATCAGGACTTGAAAAACGCCCCCATAATTCACCATTTATGAAATTACCCAAACGTCCAAACATTAAGCAAACAGGTATGAATGGCGCAATAAAATCAGAAATGACAAAGAAATTACTATTAATCTTGCGTGCAAACAAATACACCGCAACAAAAACACCGAGCATACCACCATGAAATGACATTCCGCCATCCCAGGTTTTGATAATCTCTAATGGATGAGATAAATAATAATCAGGACGATAGAATAAACAATACCCTAAGCGCCCGCCTAAAATGACACCAAGAGCACCATAAAAAAGAAAATCATCAATCATTTTTTGAGTTAACACCGGATGACCAAATTTACCAATTCGCCATTTACCACCGTAAAGGAAAAATAAAAAACCTAAAAGATACATCACACCATACCAGTGTAATTTAATAGGACCAAAGCTTAGTGCCACCGGATCAATATGCGGATACATTAACATAAACAAACCTTATAATTGGATTAAATTCTGTACAGATAAATTTATTTACTTAACAAACCAGTTATTCTAACCTATCGTTGGCTTTTTTGCTACAATATGCTCCTGTTAAATAATCTTTATTATATGGAGTTCATTTATGAAAGCACCTGTACGTGTTGCGGTAACCGGAGCTGCCGGTCAAATCAGTTATAGCTTATTATTCCGTATTGCCAGTGGTGACATGCTAGGTAAAGACCAGCCTGTTATCTTGCAATTGTTGGAAATTGAACCTGCCATGAATGCCCTAAAAGGTGTGATTATGGAATTAGATGATTGTGCTTTTCCTTTAGTCCATGGAATTGTAGCTAGTAGCGATCCAATGGTAGCATTCAAAGATGCCGATATTGCATTACTAGTAGGTGCTCGCCCACGCTCAAAAGGGATGGAGCGTAAAGATTTATTGGAAGCCAACGGCGCGATCTTTACTGTCCAAGGTAAAGCACTTGCTACAGTTGCCAGCAAAGATGTTAAAGTTTTAGTTGTTGGAAACCCTGCTAACACCAATGCATTGATCTTATCTAAAAATGCAGTGGGACTAAACCCACGCAATATCACAGCAATGATGCGTTTAGATCACAATCGAGCAATGAGTCAGCTAGCGGCTAAAGTTGGTTGCCATACTACTGACGTTAGTCATGTTGTTGCTTGGGGTAATCACTCTTCAACTCAATACCCAGATATTTTCAACGCTACCGCTAAAGGCAAAAAAGCTAGCGAATTAGTTGATGAAAACTGGTTGGTAACTGATTTTATTCCAACGGTACAAAAACGTGGTGCTGCAATTATTGAAGCACGTGGATTATCATCTGCAGCTTCGGCTGCTAATGCGGCGATTGATCATATCCGTAGCTGGGTGCTTGGTACTGCAGATGGTGAAATCGTTACCATGGGCGTTCCATCTGATGGTAGCTATGGCATTCCTGAAGGAGTAATGTTTGGATATCCATGTACTTGCAAAAACGGCGAATATACTGTAGTTCAGGGCTTTGCAATCAGCGACTTTAGTCGTAAATATATTGACGCAACCTATAATGAATTATGTGAAGAGCGTGAAGCAATTAAACACTTATTAGGTTAATGCTTTAATCACCACAATGATAGCCGGATTTCTTATGCCGGCTATTTTTATTTTGAATAGCTCTTAGCTTTACTAATTTACGTACCCCACTATTTACTGTGTCCTTAGCAACCAGCTGTGTGATACGGGAATTGTAGTTTTAGTATCCCAACTATAGATGCTTTCAGTTCCGCTAAGTTTTACCGGATCAAACTCTGGAGTAAGACTTAATCCATTTAATTCCCATAAGCTATTATAAGTATCTATCGCCTCAGTTTTGCTTATTGCATAATATGCCATGAGTTGAATGATTGTTTCATCTGGCTTTGCTTTCATTTCCTGTACTCTTCGATAATATCCAGAAATAAATTTAGTTACCAAGCCAGCATTCGTAGG
Organism: Burkholderiales bacterium; assembly: GCA_019748155.1. Classification (GTDB taxonomy): domain Bacteria; phylum Pseudomonadota; class Gammaproteobacteria; order Burkholderiales; family UBA11063; genus Aquella. The sequence goes on from JAIEPY010000026.1 coordinate 12,127, forward strand.
ATCAGCCAGCCACGATTTATTTAAATTTATTGCCACCCCTTGATAACTACCGACCACATCACTCATCTCAACCACTCGAGCAACACCAGTTTTATAAGAGTATGGTGGATTAAGTAACGTTGCATCAATATTACCATTAAGTAATTCAATAACCCGTATCAGTATCAATTCCGATTCTGTTTTTATTTTGCATTGGATTGATATCACCGCAAAGGCTTAAAATTCCACCATGTATTGGCGCAAATGCTGCGACATTCTCATAACCGTTATCTATGGCAATTGATAAAGTGTCATCATAAGACATAAAAACTAAATCGGCTTTGCTCTCCATCAAATCGCCGTGTGCCTCATCGGCATTTTTGACATACTTGATATGTAACTGCTCGCCCACTATCATAAGTCAAATTTGCCACTAAGAGCCCAACTGACTGCAACTAATGGGTTTACTCC
>JAIEPY010000094.1 GCA_019748155.1 Burkholderiales bacterium
ACAGTGAAAATCGGAGAGAAATATTAAGCAACAGATTGGAGACAGTTTATGCCTGAATATTTATCATGTAGTAAGATATTTTACACCTCATTCGCACAAATTAATAATTCCTCGCGCTTACTGCATCAAAGACCCGTTTAAATTGATAATCCATAAGTTGCATAATAACTATTTCTGCTGTAGTATGGATAGCTTGCAAAAACCTGCTAGCGCTTGCCAAGCGTAAAAATCGTCACCCAGAGAAAGTCTGAGCGCATAAGCAACAGCATTACTCACGAGCGCCACTATGAAAATAATCACAATATTGAGTAATCTTACAGCGCTCACATTCAGGCTTTCGTGCTTTGCAGATATAGCGCCCATGCAGGATTAACCAGTGGTGCGCATCCAACATAAACTCCTCTGGAATAACCGCCAGCAAACCACGCTCGACCGCCAAAACATCTTTACCTTTAGCAATCCCCAATCGATTTGCCAAGCGGAAAATATGGGTATCTACCGCCATCGTCGGTTGATGAAATAAAGTATTTAATACCACATTTGCGGTTTTACGCCCTACTCCCGGTAATTCCTCCAGTTCTTCGCGCGTGGATGGAACTTCACCGTTGTGTTTTTCCAATAAAATTCGTGCCATTGCTACTACGTTTTTAGCCTTGGTTTGATAGAGTCCAATCGTTTTAATATATGGAATTAAGCCCTCAATACCAAGCGCTGCAATAGCTGCTGCGTTTGAAGCAACGGGAAATAATTTATCGGTTGCCTTATTAACGCCAACATCGGTGGCTTGTGCCGATAAAATAACTGCAGTTAGTAATTCAAATCCATTGCTATATTTAAGCTCTGTCGTCGGATGAGGGTTATTCTCCCTAAGGATAGAGAAAATCTGTCGAGCTTGTTCCTGACGTTTTTTTAATTGTACTTTGCTGACCATTAATATTCATTTTCCCATTGATACGCAAGATTTTCGAAGCGAGTATACTGGTTTAAAAAGGCTAATTTTATTGTACCAGTCGAACCACTCCGGTTTTTGGCAATGTTAATTTCGGCAATACCTTTTTCTTTACTATCTTCACGATTATAATAGTCATCACGATAAAGTAGCAAAATAATATCCGCATCCTGCTCCAAAGCACCAGATTCCCGCAAATCAGAAATATTTGGGCGCTTATCGGTTCGACTCTCTACATCACGATTAAGCTGCGAAAGCAAAATAATCGGCACATCCAATTCAATCGCCAAAGTTTTGAGTGAGCGCGAAATCTCAGCAATTTCCTGTGCTCGATTTGAACCAGGACCACTATTAATTCCGCTCATAATCTGCACATAATCAATCACAATCACCCCAAGCTTACCAACCCGATCAACCAAACGTCGTGCCCGCGCACGTAAATCAATTACATTAATCCCGGAAGTTTCGGCAATATGAATTGGAGCACTTTTTAATTCATTCATCGCGATAAATATTTTATCCATTTCATCGTGGGTAACATCGCCACGCTTCATTAAGCTTTGATCAACCCGCGCGCAAGAACTTAGCATCCGCTGTACCAATTGTACCCCAGGCATCTCTAGCGAAAAGACCGCTACCGGCATTTTATTTTTTAAGGCAATATTTTCTGCGATATTTAGAGCAAATGAGGTTTTACCCATCCCCGGACGTCCAGCAACAATAATTAACTCCCCCCGCTGTAAGCCTGATGTATAATTATCTAGTTCAGTATAGTGGGTTGCAACGCCAGTAATACCATCTTTATCTTCACGCTGGGCTGCTTCCATCATCTTGGTAATTACTTCATCTAGCAGATCTTTAAATTGGGCAAATTGCTTATTACTTGAATTGAGATCTTTGATATTAAAGATTTTTTGCTCAGATTCATCCAGTAACTGGTCGACATTACGTCCTTGCGGTGCATACGCGCTATCGGCAATCGTATTACTCGCACTGATCAGTTCGCGCAAAATAAAGCGTTCACGGATGATCTCAGCATAACTCGCGATATTAGTTGAACTCGCGGTAGAATCAACTAAATTATGTAAATAATCAACGCCGCCGATAAAACTTAACTGATTGTTTTGCTTGAGAGACTCGCCGACAGTAACCGCATCGACATTTTTATTTTCGGAGCGTAATTTAACGATATGCTCATAAATTATTTGATGCTCTTTACGATAAAAATGTTTAGGAAACAGTACGCCTGCTATATAATCATATGCCTCTTCTTCCAGTAAAATTCCACCAATTAAAAACTGCTCTGCTTCAAGCGAATATGGTGGAGTTTTAAGCATTGCTAAACTGGTATCTTGATTTGACATTTACTACATTTCTTTAAGAGTTTTTATAAGTAATGATTTTAACATGAATCATCAATCTAAGAATAAGGCGCTAAATGATGTGGATGCTGAAGTTAAGTTAAATATGCTATAATCCACTCATCTATTACTATTTCATTGTTAGCATCATGGACAAAACTCATAACAAATTAATTGAAGCCGGAATTCAGCTCTTTGGAGATTATGGATTTGACGCGGTGTCCGTTCGCGACATCGTAAAAGGCTCTGGAGCAAATGTCTCAGCAGTATCCTATCATTTTGGTGGCAAAGCTGAGTTATACAAAGCAGTTATTGAATTTTTAGTCCTAGAAGTAAAAGATCAGCTAATCGCATTCGATGCAGAACAGTTTATAAAACTACCGTTAGAGAAAATGGAAGTACGTCTCAGAGAAATAATTTTAGAATTTCATCAGTTATTTATGTCACCCAATGGCATCAGCAGGCTAAATATCTTTACCCGTGAGACGACGTCACCTGATAAGCATTTATCCCATCAATATTTTTTAGACATGGTTGGCTATGTACGTGAGTTTTTCACTAAGATTCTAAGTTCATACTATCAAAAACGTAATGAACCATTAGATAAAGTTAATTTTGTAATTATTTTTTTATTGAGTATGTTAAAAAACACACTGCAAAATCGATGTATTGAACTAACCACACAAGAGGAGCGCGATGACATAATCAAAAGACTGGTTAATTTAATAATTTATAGCAAATTTTAAATTAAAACAGGTAACCCACTAAATCACGTTGATTACCTGTAGATTTGAATATGGCTTGACAAACAAATATGTTACTACTAAAATAGTGTAATAAAGCTCTTACTTCTTAGCATTCTTACTAATACTATTCAGACTATCAAGAGTAGCATTGGCACTACTCTGAACTGCAGCTCCAAAACTACTCATTGCATTTTTTACAATTTCCTGTAGCGCATGAATTGACTGATGATTACCAGAAGCCGCATTTTTCACCATATCATCAAATTTATATACAACAGGGCTAGGTAACAGCTTTGAATAAAAATCAAAAAACTTAAGTGAGCTACTTCTAATTTCATCTGAGCAACCAACGCTAGAATTACACACATCATGACAAATTTTCAATAATGCATTAGTATCGTCTAAAAGTGTTTTAGAAACCAACGCACCATTCTCGGTTAATAACGCACTAAAAGTCTTTACAAACTCATCTGGAGTACTCACCTGATAAAGAGTTTTTGTATTAACAATTCCACGTTCCCAAAACTGCTTTGCTTGCTCTAGATATAAATCATTCAATTCTTTAATTTGACTAGATAATTTACTAAACCTGTCATAAGTATCTTGCAACATAGCTGCATTAGGTAATTCACGATTTTTTTGATCACTCATATCCTTATCTCCTCTAAATAATATAATACTGAACTACAGCTAGATTATAACATTAACCGTTCGCGATTTGATAAAATATCGACAAGCCGCCTAACAGGTAAATATTTTTTACTTAACATCAATAGTAAAGTAATTAAAGTGGTGATCTATTGTTAAGCAAGTCTATTATTTAAGGATATATATATGAATCATCCGCTAATACAAAACTCCAAACGAAAATGGTATTTCAGCCTATGGTTTTTCGTCCTAATCTTTATGTGTGGAGGTATTACTTTTGGTATTATCAGCCCAGAGCTTGGGAAACAGAGTAAACCGATTATTGATGCATTTATTCACGTTATTAAAATTCTAGTGGGACCTATCATTTTTTTTACTGTATTAAGTGGTGTTATTGGCATGGGAAGCCTCAAACAACTTGGTACAATCGGCGCTAAATCATTTCTCTATTTTGAAGTTATTTCTAGCTTAGCCCTAATAATTGGTTTAAGTTTTGGACACTTTGTCCACCCGGGGACTGGATTAAACCTATCTGTTGCCAGTATAGACCCAAGCTTAGTAGCAAAATATACACAAAATGAAGCTGAGGCAACCAGCTTTCTACATATTATGCTCTCGGCTATTCCATCAAATTTATGGGATCCCTTTTTGACTGGAAATACATTACAGATATTGTTTATAGCAATCTGCTTGGGATTTGCTCTATTTTATCTCGCACAGCGCTGGCGTGAGCAAATCATGCATAGTCTTCACGCTATCCAAGGGTGGCTATTTAAAATTTTAAGCTTAGTTATGTGGTTTTCACCAATTGCGGCCTTTGCTGCTATGGCATTTATGTTGGGAGAATTTGGAATAGCTGTAATTTGGCACATGCTAGGACTCGTAGCGACAATGATTGGAGCTTGTATCTTTTTTATTTTAGTAATATTAGGAACTGTCGCAAAAATAGCTGGATTTAGCATATTTCAGTTTCTAAATTTTATTAAAGATGAAATTATTCTGGTTTTTGCAACCTCATCAAGCGAAAGCGCACTTGGTCCAATTATGCAAAAACTTAAAAACTCAGGCGTGGATGAATCAGTAGTTGGGGTCGTCGTGCCTGCGGGTTACAGCTTCAATCTTGATGGTACTAATATTTATCTATCTCTAGTAATTGCCTTTCTATGTCAGGCATTTAATATTCATCTTAGTTTACAAGAATACATTACTATTATTTTGGTATTAATGGCAACCAGTAAGGGGGCTGCAGGAGTTAGTGGTTCTGGATTTATTGTACTGGCAGGTACATTAGCCGCCATGCACGGTAAAATCCCTGTAGTAACTATAGCCATCTTACTTGGAATTGATAAAATCATGAGTGAATTACGTAGCAGTACTAATCTAGTTGGTAATAGCATGGCAGCAGTAATTGTTGCACGAATGGAGCGCCAGCTAGATCTAAAAAAATTCAAAGCTTGCTTATCTAATAAAGTTGAAAAATAAGTCTTATAAATTAAAATGGCTCCAACATAAAAATGGAGCCATTTATCGTTAGCGGTAAATTATTATTCTTTAGCAAGCTTAGCCTTAGCTTTATCAATACACTCCTGAGCTTCGCGAGAGTAACGAATTTCTTCGTATTTTCCATCTTGATTTGGCAATTCCAAGGCTTTTTGACAAGCCTCTAGCGCCTTATCCGCTTCACCAGTCGAGTTATAATATTGACCTAAAAACAACCATTGTTTCTAAAGTTTGGCGATTTAGTGGTTGCCGTAGTTAATAGCTCCAGTGCTTTTTTATTGCTACCGCCAAATAAACCAGGTAGTTCCTGATAATATTTGCCTAGAATCCGCGAACCACCATACCATTGAAAATCAGGTTGAAGTGTATTTACTTGTTTAAGCGCATCCATACCCGCACCGGCATTACTCGCTGAGGACATAATACCTTTAGCTAAACCATAGCTACCCAAGTCAATTGCAAACCAATACAAACCTTCGACACCATCACTCTTAACTTCACGAGCTATTTTAGCGGCACTAACCCCATAGTCAAAAAACTTAACACCACCGGAAGTACCCACAAATTTTTTCTCACCATAGCCATAATTACCAATAAAATAAACCAAGCGAGCAGTTTTCCATGCTATTTCATAATCTTTACTAACTTCTGGATTGCTATTCAGATATTCGGCAATTAATTTTTGATTATTCAGACTTTCACGATTTGACCATGCACTATCTAAAAACTGAACAGACAACGCTTGGTTAGACTCAATTGAAAATGGAGCTAAATTAGTTGCAACAGTTGCGGCAAATCCAGAAGCAGAACATAAGCCAAGTAGTAAAGAAAGTGATACTTTTTTCATTTTATTTCCCTAATATTGTTCATTAAAAAACCTCTTAAACAAGCTCATCGTAATAGTTAGCGTTAAATAATTTAACACCAGCAACTATGTGAACCTGTTAAAATTTCACGGGCTAAGCAGTCTCTTTTTTCGAGAGATTCATTACTACAATAAAGAATAATGGTACAAAGCAAGTTGCAATCAAGGTTGATCCAAGCATTCCGCCAATAATACCATACCCCACCGAATGCTGAGAATTAGCACCAGCTCCAGTTGCGGTTGCTAATGGAATCGCTCCCAGAATAAACGCAATTGAAGTCATAATAATTGGTCTAAAGCGAACTTTTGCCGCATGAATGGCAGCTGTTCGATAGGACATATTCTCATTGCGCACCGCTTCAATCGCAAACTCAACAATCAATATTGCATTTTTTGCCGAGAGTCCAATCAGAGTCAACATGCTTACCTGAAAGTAAATATTATTCTCCATGCGGAAAATTAGCAACGTTAAAGCTGCACCCAATAATGCAAATGGTAATGCCATCATAATTGCCATTGGTAATGCCCACATTTCATACAATGCAGCCAAGATCAAGAATACCATGATTAGCCCTAATGAGAATGCAATCGCGGACTGATTACCTGCAAGATTTTGCATGTATGAAGGACCAAACCATTGAATAGAATAATCCTTACCTAACACTTTCGGTACAGCATCACGAATTGCGTTCATAACATCACCAGATGAAGCATGGGTAGTTGGATTAGGATTAACAATAATCTGACTACCAATATAGTCATTCATCCGCGTTACTAATTCCGCTCCATTTGAATACTCAAAGGTTGCCAAACTACCAATTGGGATCATTTTATTTCCACTACTAGTTTTAGCATAAACCACATTAAGCAGTTCTGAATTATTACGGTATTGGTACTCACTTTGAATAAGAACCCACCATAAATCATTCCACTTAGTAAAGTAGTTGATATAGTATAAACCAAATGTAGATTGCAATGAGTTAAAGATATTCGCATAAGGTACATCATATAGATATGCTTTACGCGGATCAACCTTAACATTAATCTCTGGTGTTTTAACATCATATAATTGGAACGCGCTCCCTACTACCTGAGGATACTCTTTTTGTAAATATGCTGCTAATTTCACACCATCGTCATGAATCCGTTGCGGAGTCCCAATATCTGGCAATGCCGCTTGAAGATAGAACGTCACACCACCTGTTGTACTCATCCCACGAATAGGTGGTTGATTATACGGAAACCCGGTTACTCTCAGATGCTTACTTTGAAGCTCAGTAGTTTTCTTAATAACCGCATCAACACCCTGATCGGCATTTGGACGTTGCGCATAATCGCTCATAATAATACTCAAAGTTGAAGTATTGGTTTTGGTGGAACCATTATCAACAATATCTTTGCCACCCAAAATCGCAATCCGATCTAATTCTGGAATATGATTCATCAGATCTTTAGACAGCGAAATTGCTTCATCAACGTTATAATCAATTGCCCCACCGGAATTGACATGTATCGTATCATAATAATAGCCCATATCCTCCAACGGAACCAATCCTGTAGGAATCTTGATAAACATTACAATCACAGCTAAAATTACGATACACCACGCTATCATAGCTTTCTTAGCATTATCAATAATCTTAACCACTATGGTCATATAAAGTTCTTGGAACTTCACAAACCCAACATTAAACTTATCAAAGAACCAATAAATCCACTGCAATGGTTTAAATTTAGACTCATGCTTTTCACCATGTTTCACATTACGTAAGAAAATTGCACATAGCGTTGGCGTAAGCGTAAGCGCAACTATACCCGACAACAATACTGAAATTGCAATCGTAACGGCAAATTGCTGCATCAAAATACCACTAAAGCCACCTAAGAATGCAACCGGAATAAACACTGCATTTAATACACAAACTACGGCAATAACTGGTGCAGCTACCTGTCCCATCCCTTTTATCGCAGCTTGAACTGAATTTAGACCTTCTTCAGCCATCAAACGCTCAACATTTTCCAGTACCACAATCGCATCATCAACCACAATCCCAATCGCTAGCACCATCCCAAATAAGGTCAGGGTATTAATTGAAAAGCCTAGAGCAAAAGTTCCGGCAAAAGTTCCAATAATTGCAACTGGAATCGCGATTACTGGAATAATAGTTCCTTTGATGTTTTGAATAAATAACATCACCACACAGAACACCAAAATAAACGCAATAATCAAAGTAGAAACTACCGCCTCAACGGATAAAATCACAAACTCTGAAGAATCATAGTGATTGTAGAACTTAACTCCATCAGGCATATGCTTAGAAATTTCACTCAATAAATTCATATAATCTTTTTTAACCTGAAGCTGATTAGCGCCAGGTACCAGATATAATGCCAAAGCAGTTGCAGGAACTACCTTGAGCTCATGTGTACTAGGATCGCGAACAACAGACTTAAAGTATGTGATGTATTGTTGTGCATCCAATTTAACCTTAGCAACATCTTTAACTCGAACTAACTGAGCATTGCTCTCAGTTGCTCGCAGCACAATATTCTCAAACTGTGACTCTTCAGTCATATAACCAGTTGAATTAATCAAAAAATTATACTTTTGCGGACCAGACATTGGCGCCATTGCATTTAAACCAATCGCATATGGCCAGTTTTGATCATTAACCGCATTTTTAATATCCGCAACACCAATGTTGTAGTACTTTAATTTGTTTGGGTCAGTCAAAATCCGCATCGCAAATTGGCGTTGACCTAAAATTGAAACCACTCCGACACCAGGAATTTGCTCAACTAAAGGGTAAACATAACGTTGTACATAGTTACTAATAAATAATTGATCCGGCTTACCAGTATCTGAATAAAAAGGAGTTACAATAAACAAGTCAGGGTTTTGCAAGCGCATGGTTACACCTTGAGCCTGCACCTGAGTTGGTAACTGTGGCATTGCAGTGTTAATCCGGTTTAAGGCATCCGCTTCAACCAATTGTAAGTTAGTTCCAGTTTGGAAATAAACGTTTAATGATAAGCTGTTACTTCCATTTTGGCTGGCTGATTGCATATAAATCATTCCTGCCACGCCAGACATTTGATCCTCAATCGGTGCTGCCACTGCATTTGCAATAGTTTCAGCATTTGCCCCAGGAAAGGGTACCGAAATATTCAAGCAAGGTGGAACAATTGAAGGGTATTGATCAATAGGAGAAACCGCCATAGAAATTAAACCTGCAATTGTAATGATAATCGAAATTACCATTGACAATACGGGTCTTAAAATAAAAAAGCGACAAAACATCTAGCTGATTCCTTTATACTGGATAACTTATACTTATACCATTTGTAAGCTTATTACATTTCAAAATCTACACTGCTAATATAAAGCCCGCATCAATACATAATTTAATAACATTATTTTTAGAGGGATAGAAAGGCCCAAAAATAACGACGGTCTTTTAACAATATAATTTAAAACAAATAAGCTCCTCCCTTTATCCGACTAGTACTTACCATTGTAGATATTAGCAGAGCTCTCTATTACCACTGTACGCTTCTTCACGTCGCCTTTATAAGCAGAAGCATTTGTCTTAGCAGGAGTAACAGCCTTTGGTGCCGATGCAATTACTGGATTATTTGGATTAATTTTATTTTGATCCTCAGATGTATCCACTATAACTTTATCACCATTCATTACTTTTACGCCACCTGCAGTTACGACATTCATCCCGTCGCTTAGTCCAGATCTAATAATCCACAGTTCACCAGTCATTGGACCTGTCACAATTGGCTGCTTAGTAATTTTACCATCTTTTACTACGTACACAAATGCACCCTTATCATCACGGAATACAGACTCTTGTGGAATTGCAAAAGCGTCCTTATACGTAACGCCATTTAGATAAATATGAACAAATTGTCCAGATAGGAGCTGATTTCTCAAATTGGCATTGTCAACGTATGCACGCATATTCCACACACCATTTTGCAAACTAATTCGAGTATCAGTAAACTGAACATAACCGCTATTTTTCATTATAGTTCCATCTGCCAATTGTAAATCAGTACGGAATTTATATGCTGAAGGAACTGTAATCACACCACTGTTAACACCATTTTGGATCACTAAGCGATCATTTTCAGGCATTGAGAACGTAATATACATGTCATTTACTGAATTTATTTGATTCATTGTCGTCTGCCAAGCTGTCACCATATTTCCAACAGTTACCTGACGTTCTGCAATATAACCGTCAGCAGGAGCACGCACCACAGAGTATTCTAAATTTAATTTAGCCTGATTAATATTCGCTTCATCAGTTTTTACATTACCGACCGCGGTTTGATAATTAATTGTTTGCAATTCCAGATCCTGTTTAGATACTGCCTGCGCTGCATATAATTTTACATAGCGTTCATAAATAATTTTGTAGTTATCCATTGAAGCTTTATCACGAATTAAATTACCTTGATAAGTTTGTAAGTCCAATTCAAAAGGACGTGGATCAATCTGATACAATGGAGTATCTTTTTTTACATAGGTACCCTCAGTATAATACTGTTTAAAAATTGCACCACTGACACGTGGAATTACTGGATAATCTACTACACCTTGAACAATTGCAGGATAATCGTAAACATAAGGAACATTATAAGCATGTACAACTTGTACATCAACGTGCTTTTCCGGAGGAGCTTTTAGCTCTTTTTTGGAACACCCTGCCAAAATTAAGCCTGCAGCCATTAGCGGTACTAAGATTTTTTTCATGTATGATACACCCAGCAAAAATTTATGTATTTTATAATTAATCAAATAGATCAAAATATTATCTAACAAACACTGTCGTTAAAGAAGTCATTGCCACCTAAAGTAAGTGATTTCATCAAAGACAAACATTTGCGATTTTATCACAGGCGTGAGCTTGTGATAAAATAAACCACTCAAATTTATTTAAAAGCAGATTTTTAATGTCAGAAAATAATAGTTTTAATAAATCATTTTTCCTCCTTGGATTAGTAATTTTGTTAGTATTACCAGAATTAAACAATGTTCATTATGACCCTCAGCCACAATTTTGGGCTGAAATTACCGTTGCATGGGCAATCTTGGGACTATTTGTGTTTACTTCGTTATACATTAACACCATTAGTATTCCACTGATTACATTACCACTTATGTTATTAGCTACTTATTTGTGTTTACAGCAATACTTGATTCCAATTGACTATCCTGGATTAAATTACGTCGCGGCATTAGAGTTGTTTATATGCACACTTGCTGCCATCGCAATAAACACCTTCAAAAATACTTACGGGATTAAATTTGTAGTAAGTCGAATTTGTTATGCTCTCTTAATTGGTGCTATTTTACAATCGCTAATCGGCCTTATTCAGTACACCGGATCAACACATTATTTTGGCAGTATGATTTTTTACGACAGTTCTCACCCAACAAGCAATATTTTTGGACATTTTGGGCAACGTAATCATTATGCCCACTATCTAAGCTGGGGAAGTTTTGCCTTAATCTATCTTTTTCAACAACGAAGAATCAGTGCTAAAATATTTTACCCACTTTTATTATGGTTGAGCTTTAGTCTGACTATTTCTGCTTCAAGAAGTGTCTTTATTTATTTTGGATTAGCGTTGATTATTAGTGTAATTTATTTTATTCGTAAGAAAGATTCACAAAGTAGGTATTTACTACAAATTATGTTTATAGCCACTATTGCTTTATTTGCATTTGAGTATTTCTATCCACTAATTCACAAGCTATTTAGCTCCCATAATAATTTTAGTTCTGGACTTGGCAGACTGGACAGTGAAAGTGGTACTGGAAGACGTGGCGTAGAATGGGATAAAGCATGGATGACATTCAAAGAGTATCCTATATTTGGAATAGGTTGGAATGAATATACCAAAAACGGTGTGAAGCTTCATCATTTATTTCCAAATGCAGCTCTAAATAGCGGGCTTTTTACTAATTGCCACAATCTAGTTCTACAATTACTTGCAGAAACAGGCTTAATTGGAACTGCAATCGTAATAGGTGGTATCGGCTTAGGAATTTATCGTTTACTTAAACATAACGCTGGAGTTGAAAGCGTGATTTTATTATGTATGGCAGGAACGACTCTGGCTCATAGCATGAATGAATACCCCCTTTGGTATATGTACTTTCTTTCCGCTTTAATAATATTTCTATCTTTGGATAAAGCATGGCTTAAATTCTCTGCCAAACCTGTAATAGTGATTAGTGTATTACCAATATGTGGGCTAATTTATCTAATTATCAAAGGTAGTGTAATTTTTGATACGATGGTTGATTATTATGACTCACCAGATGATCAGAAAACTTTTAACACCCAAGCAAAATACTTGCAAAATTTGGTAGATAACAATCTTCTTTGGTCATACCATGCTGCATACACTTTAGATAACTATATAAATGTTGATTCTGATCTTACAGATTCCTTATACCCGCTAAAAACTCAATATAAATATACTCATAAGTTTGCTAGTTATCATCCCTATCCTGACACGTTGATTAAGGAAGCTATGCTCGACTGGAATTTAGGAAACAAAGCAGATGCTGAGCGTTTAGTTAAATTAGCGATACTAACCTTTCCGGTTTACACGGCAAATTTCCGAGATACATTACAAGACAAGCGTTATCGCCCTCTTTATAACTTGGTACCCAAACCTAAAAATAAATAGTTAAAGGTTCGAAGCAACTTAATGCATAATAATCTAAATACTTACTTTACTAGAATTAGAGTATCGTAGCAGATAATTATTAATTTGGTAAAACAGATGCTTTAACAGGATGATAGCGCTATGAATCTAGCGCTATCAATATTATAATGCTTAAGTCATAAAGTTAACGGTTAAGTCTGTATGAAGAACTGCTGCGCTTAATTGAATTTCAAGCAAATATTCCGGATTAGCAAGCTTAGCTTCAACACAAGCTCTAACTGGTGCACTACCAAGCGGTAACCATTTATCCCAAATTTGATTAAACTCATCAATTTGATCAATATCTTTCAAATAAATTGTCACGTTTAAAATATTCTTTTTATCGCTACCGTGCGCACTAAGCACTTTAGCTATATTGAGCAAAACTTCTTTAGTTTGATCTCTTAAACCAACTTCTAAAATACTGGGAACTTCTACCATATAAAGCACATTATTAAATATTACTACATCTGACCACCTCGCGGTAGTACCAATTCGAGTAATAGCCATAAAAGACTCCTTAAAAATAATTAGTAAGATATTTTACCGTAAAAATCATAATGATTATTGATATAATTAAGAGTTAATTTTTTTAGAACATAAGCACAAATCAATAAAAATAAATATCTTTTATTTAGTGATGAACATACTATTTGTTGGCAAGACATGGACTCTTTTAATCATGTTAATTTAGAGCTTTAAATGAGCTCCATATAAGCCATTGAGCAAATGCTCATTGGCATATGGAGGGAGATATGA
>JAIEPY010000070.1 GCA_019748155.1 Burkholderiales bacterium
ACTCCAATTTTTAGTTACAAATTATAGCTCAAAATTAAGCTTTCAAGTGGTGCATCTCACCTCAGCGGATGCATATTAATAATTCACGGCATATAGATTTTACACAGCAGATATTATATTCGACACTACGATAAATTAATACCAGTATATCTATTACCACCCAATTCAATACCACCCAATTCTTTACGTGGTGTAAAATGTACTAACCTTTAAAATCACCACTAACACACTCCTACATTTTTACATTTTATAACAGTATGTTAATCAGTATAAATCCACGTCAATATAATAAATTAACTCAGGACAACGCTATTTTTTATTAGCCATAAACAATCAAAGTCAATATGCGTATAAAAATTTATATCACACCCAACTATTATGCTAAAAAATCAAATACCCCCAAATCTAAAGACTGTTATAATGGATTCTTATATAAATTTATTACTTGTTTGGAGATACCTGGTGGCCGCCAATTTACCATATCATGCTTTTGCAGCTATAGACCTTAATGACTACTTACGAAGCTTTGCAATAATTTGTAATAGTAATCAACATATTGCTTATTTGCTAGATAAAAATGATGTAATTATTGCGATAAGCAATGAATTTAAAAAGAAATTTGAAATTAATGATGATGAGCAAATAATTCACCAGAGGTTTGAAACTCAAAATACTCCAAACTTAGCAGCATATAAGAATATTGCTGATTTACTCAGTGCTCAAAATAAATTAGTGAGAGAAAGTATGCAAAAACGGATCTATATGGATATTATTAATAGTGACATAACGGCAGATTTATTTATTGTCCATAAGATGCCAATTTTTGACGCTGAACATAATTTTTTATGCATTCATGCACAAATACGTCCATATTCTTTTGCAAGGTTATTTAATATTGGTGCGATGGTACATGGCATAAAAGGATTTCCAACAAGAAAAGAAGATTTCATGCATATAGAACTAACCCATACCCAACAAATGGTGCTCTATCTTTATGCACGCAATTATTCTTATAAAGAGGTATCAATTTGGCTGCATTGCTTCGGATTTAAAATATCTGCTGCAATGGTCAATAAAACCTTAGATCAACTAAAAACTATTTTTAATGCTCGGGATAAAGAGGCGCTACGGGATATGTCGCAAAAGCTTGGCTATGATACGGCACTTCCCGCAGGATTTATTCGTGATGGTTCTTACGACGTGACTGACGATATATTTGATTTATGGGTGATATAAAAAGAACTCCTGAAGCTAAATCCAGAAGTTAAACATGGAAAAAATTTAACTTTTCGCTAGATAAATATACGCGAGAAAGATTACCGCAAATAGAGGTGAAGTATTAGCATATATAGCTAAAAATCACCTCCACAAAATACATCTGTGAGCTATTTACTCCAAGGAATTATCCCAAGTGCTCCATTAATATTTTTTACTTGGCGGGCTTCTGGTTTAATGTGATAAACATATGTATACTTATTAATACCTTGGCTTGCAGATTGCAGTTTCATAGTTGGAGAGTCTATTATATTTCCGGAACTACTTTCTAAAATAGAAGCATAAGGATTTACCTTACAAGAACCTGGAGTAATATCTTCATAAGTAACACTCGTTACCCACTCAAATGCGGCGTCTGTAGTAAAATCCCCTGTAAGCAGCATGCAGAACTTACCGCTATCATCAAACCCAAAAACTTCACTTTCAAGCTGGCCAGAATCTTTAATTAATTTCATCATCTTGGGCATATTAGTATTTGACCATATGGATTTCTCATATGTTGGAGGTAACCATAGTCCTTGGTTCATAAGTGGCTCATTAACAAAAGGAGCTTTTATAGTAAAATCACCGCTAATATTACCAACCTTTAAAGCTCCATCGACTTTAGCCTTGCAACCGGGGAAAACAGTAATATTTTGTGCAGGAATATTAAAGGTTTTTGTTGTAGTTAATGTTTCTGCAACTGCCTTTGAGAAATTATATCCCATGCTCACTGTAATTGTATTTGTTACTTCAGCCGCAGCAAACATGAAATCTGCTTTTCCTTTTGCTGCAGTAGAAAACGACGTTCCAGCTGTAAAACCATTCGTAGTGGTGGTGGTGGTTGTCTGAGTGCGTTGTTCACTAAATGCCGACGTTGTTAAAGTTTGATTTATTGGAGTTTTATTCTCAAGAGAATTTGTACTCTTAGAAACAAGAGAAAGCTTCTCGGACTTTACATGTAGTTCACCAGGGATGGACTTCTCACCGTCAATTTTGTAATCATAAGTAAAACCCACAGGTAATCTTCCGTCATACCATTCTGAGTCCCTGCTTTTCGACGTTGACAGGATAAAAGCACTCGCGTCTCCAGGTAGTTTTTTATCAATTGCAGCTGCTTTCAGATAGTATTTTTTGTATACATCTAGTAGTTTGGATTCGACATCCAGAAGATTACTATTCACATAATAATCATCAGGGATATTTTCGCCTTTATATCGAAATTCTGACCAAACCCACGCATTTGTAGAAATTGTTTTATGATCAAGAAAGCATAGACGACTACTTCCAGATGATGAGCACGGAGCCCAGGTTTTCCAGGTGGTACCACCAGAAGGAGCTTGAACATTTATCCATGTTGTTGTTACTCCCCAACTGTATTTATATTCAGCATTTTTTCCAGGTTGAACGACCTCAGTATTACAGACAAGAGTTAAACCGTAATATCCACCAGCGCAACCAACTCCACTAAAAGTTACACTTACAGGTACACTAGAGTCATTAAAAAAGCGAATTTGCCCACCAGCTCCACTTCCTGCCATCGCTTCACCATTAAGCGATGCTAGTAGAGGTATAAACATGAGTTTTTTAAGCATTGTCATTTTCCTATATCCGATAATATTATTTATGAAATAAATACTAAGACACAATATTCTCACAATATTGTGATGCTTCGCACCTTACATTTAATTCAAAACTAATCACATAACACTCTGATTACTATTGAATTAACCTCAAATAAATCTTGCAAAATTCTGCACAAAATGCATTTATTCTGCAAATTGCTGGCGGTATTTGCTATCATCGAATTTTTGACCAAATGCTATGAATATCAATACCACCAACAAACTCTATAACCTTATTAACAAGTTCTTTAAAAAACCAACCCCGACTTAAGGAAACCTCGCTCTGAAAATCTTCAGCGGGTTAATAATGCTGTTCTTGGACTTATCCAAAATGCCTGTGTAAAGCTTTCTGATCTTTCTGCGGCGAGTTCAAAGCATCCTACAGTTAATCTGTCCTCACTTGAGCAAAATCCTCGGCGTATGCTGGATAGCATGGAGCCCAATATTCCACTAGAAGAATATGCCAAATCTCTAGTCTTCGATATCCTCAAACTTATGGAACGACCAAAGAGCAACGTTTTCAATACAGTAAACTCAAAGTCGGTTTTGACTTGTTAAAGAACTTTATTAATAATCGGTTCTTCGCTGGAGCAACTGCTGCGCAGCTGCTCCACAAAATACTCGACTACGATCCAAACACCCCACCAAACATCAATAAACGATCTAAAATATTTAAATTAATTCAGACGTTTTAAATGTGTGTAAGGTACGAAGCTGTCAGACACTAATTAGACTATTCCACGAAAGATGTTCCATAGGGTTGATTTCCTTCAGATGGGATTTTTTTAATGTATTTTAATTCACCTGTTGATTCATTAACGTCAAATATACTTATCTCATTAGAAAACTGATTCGCAACATAAGCATGTTTATGATCCGAAGTAAATGCTACATTACGTGGACCAGATCCTTGAGTGCTATAATGTTTAACTTTAGTTAACTCCCCATCTCCATTAATTTTAAATACCTGAATTTCATTGCTTTTTCTAAGACCAACATATAGAAATTTATTATTTAATACTGCTATCCCCATTGGTTCCATGCCATCAACTGTAATAGAAGATTTAAAGTTTAGAGAGCCATTTTCGCCAATTTGGTAGTGTACTATGCTATTATTAAGATCACTTACAATATACGCATTCCTACCAATCGTCTTCGCTCTATTTGGTCCAAAGAGACTTTGCTTCGCGCTGAAATTTGTAGCTGTAAGTCTGCAGTTAGAATTAATTTTATAAGAAGCAATTGTGTTACTGTTAGAAAAAATAGCTACGGCGTATGCATCGTCGCCAGTAATTATTACGTGCGCAGCGCCAGAATACCCCGTAAAATATTCACCAATCGGTTTAAAAAGACCGTTTCCTTGCTCTATTTGAAATTGAGAAATAGTATTTGAGTTAAAATTTCCGATATAAGCACACTTTTCATTATTGGTCATGATTAATGCCCACGGGTTCATCCCGGTTTTTACAACTGACTCACGAGTTAATGCTCCTGTTGTTGAGTCAATACTCCAGAGAGAGATTGAGTTAGTCATATCCCAACTCACCGTATAGTACATTTTACTATTAAAATATGTCCCCCAGTCTTCAAGGTCACCAATATCATCATAATACTTTGCTTTGTATATTAAATCTCCATTTTCACCTACAGTAAATTGAGTGATGCTACTACTTGATGAATGTATTACATAAGCAAACCTCACTCCATATGCCTCCGCGACGAACAAAACCAAAAGTAATAATAATATTTTTCTCATAAAAGCCTTTCCTATAGTAATGGTGCATACCAGAAAACTTGGACACCTTCTCTCAAGACATTGCTGCCACAAGATTTGTTAACTCAACCAAAAGTTGAGACTTTTTACAATTCAACCAGCGGATCTTTAAATTCTTTGGTGTACGGCTGTTGACCTGTGGCAGATTTGATTTCTGATTTAGCTTCAACTCCAGACTGCGATACTTGTTTAACTTCCATTTCTAGACATCATTGTTTGTGATGTAAATCGTCATTACCCTATTGTAACTGAAAACACTACATTCTTATTTAAATTTGTCCAGTTTTAGTGGTATGGTGCAATCTAAAATATTTAAATTAATTCAGACATTTTAAATATGTGTAAGGTACGAAGTATGATAAGGCACTTCCCGCAGGATTTATTCGTGATGGTTCTTACGACGTGACTGACGATATATTTGATTTATGGGTGATATAGGCTTAATTTCTCTCCAATAGCACATAGCGCTTGCTATCTACCGGACGCTTGGCACTCCACACGACGTGCCATCCCGGATAATTAATATTCATATTACGCTCAACTCCAACTAGAGCTTGCTTACACTCTCCAGCGGAAAAATCAGATTCTGGTTTTAGATTAATATCCGCATAGTAATACCAAATTGCATTTTGAATATTATTATTACCATTAGTTGCGATACATGAAGTAAGATTATTTTTAAGATAAAGACGACTACTCTCAACCATATCTTTAAAGCTCAGTACCGAGTTAAACCATGGTAAACACAGTGACACAAACAGCACCAGAACAAAGGTACTACCACTTGCCCAATTACTAACCATTTCCCGTCCGCGGATTTGTTTGCGGGTAATCATAAACAGCCAAATTCCGCTGATCAAAACCGCCAAAGCTAATTGCCATGCATTAAATTGAAACACATAATCCGGAGCAAAAAATTGCGCTTTACCAAATAAGTCTGCTGGCCAGCCCCAATTAAGCGCAATATATAGTGCAGTGATAAAAAGTCCTGCTAAACCAAAAGTAAAAATGCAAAACCAGTTCATCAGTGACACAATACTAATCCGAATTGAGTCAATTTCAACTGAGGCAAGCAATACAAATGGAATTATTATCGGAAATATTTTAGACTCTTGTTGTTGCCCACTCAAACACGCACAGCTAAATAACAGAATAATAAATAAAACACTCGCCGCAAGAATTTTATCGGCAAAAATTCGCTTACGCCGTTTGTAGATCGTCCACAAAACTAATATCCAGCTTGGAATCACGTACCAGAGTAAAGTCTGTGCATAAAAACCAAGATCACTTAACCATAGCAATGGATTGTATACAAAAAAAGCGCTATAGCGTGTTTTCCACTGTACAAAAAACTCATGATCAACATTATTTAGTTGCCAAGCATAAGAGAAAAAGATCAAGGCAAACAGAGTGATACCTGAGAGAGTGGTTATATAATAACTACTATTGCGCCATTCACGATTTAAAACAGGCAAAATAATCAACATCAAAAGAGCAATAAGCAAAAATTCACCAGTGAAATTAAGCGAAATAAAAATCAAGCCAATGGAAAGCATCCAGCCAGAAATTCCCGGGCGATCTTGCGATTGCTGTAAAGCCGTAAAATAGAGTGTAAAACCAAGAAGAATAATTAAATTAGGGGCTAATTGATAGGCGTTATTAATAAATCCCACACTACTAATCAGGATCATTACAACGCTACGTCCATTTTTAAAGGCTAAAAGACCAGAACCGATCCTGCCCATTAAGATAATTACAGCAAAAATAATTACTGAATTAATCAGACGTACGGCATTTACAATATTACTAAAATCAAAGATTTTGATAATCAGCGCATAAAGCCAGAAATAAAATGGCTGGAGATCTAAATAAGGTGTGCCTTTGGCGATATATGGAACTAACCACGAGTTAGTAGCAATCATACTTTTGACTACGGCAACTACAAATGGTTCGTATGGTTCCCATGGTTCATGGAAGAAAGTTGCACCACCGATCCAGATTAAGACCATGATGATTAATAGCCAGGGACGATCTTTGCGACGTGGTTTGGGATTTGGGGTATAGGTTAACATTGGGTAACTACTTGCACAAATGAGACTCCAAATAAAAACAGGTAGCATGACGCTACCTATTTTAACATACGCAAAGTATAATTACTTAGCAGCTCTTTGACCAAACATTCCATATTTTTGACGGAATTTGTCAACGCGACCAGCGCTATCTACTAAACGTTGTTTACCAGAATAGAATGGGTGACATACTGAGCAAACCTCAATGTGTAACGCGTCTTTAGCTAAAGTTGATTTAGTAACAAAAGTGTTACCACAACTACATGTAACAGATACTTCTTTATATGAAGGATGAATGTTTTGTTTCACAACAGTTACCTTTCAAAAGAATATGGGCTGGATTATACCAGAAACTATCATTTTCTGCAAGTTAAAAGTAATATTTTATTAACCCGAAATAGAAATACCACCTAACAAATTATACTTTAAGTAGTCCATCATTAACTAAGTGTTGCTTAATTTTTGTATTATTCTTTGTATAATCCTTAATAAGATCTGCATTATAGTCATCTTGAGTAATACTATCGACTCCTGAAATTTTTATCGTACCATAAACAAATTGCTCTACGTTACGCTGAAACCTCTCATTAACGGCTAATTTCCACATCCCGGATTTTTCATTGAAACTAGAATCATTTTTGTCCCAACTGCTTAACTCATTTTCCAGAGCATCATTATCCAGTGTACGTAATCTATCTAAGAGTTCCTTTTCTGTAGTAGTCAAATCTTTTTGATATTCTAAAGGAAAAATGTCCGAGTAACTAAGAAAGTCTAAGTCAGTCGTCTCTAATTTAAAAATATACAACTTTTGTTCTGAGTCTTTTTGTGCTATTAATGCCGCGCTAGCAGCAACCTCTTTATAAGGTGTTATCGAAGAAAGTGCAGAAAATTGAGAGATCTTTGTAGAAAACGAATTATTTACCTCATGCATAACAGCTCTATCAAGTATTGTATATTTTTTGGTTTTTGGATTTGTCTTCAGATAATCACCACCAAATAAGTCTCGAAATCGTTTTATTTCAGAAGCGTGAACTTTCTCCTTACCAGTCGGTTGTTCACCATATAAGCTTGCTGCAGATTTGGTTGAATTTAATGCTGGGCTGATGTGCAGCGATAATAAGGCTTTTAAATTCCCATACAGATCAACCCGAGGAACTAAATATGATTTATTCTTATCAGCATTCTTATCAGCATTCTTATCAGCATTCTTATCTGCTAATACTGTATATTGATTAACAAATAAATCTGTACGATTATCATCTTTAAGAAGTTCTATTGAATTATTTTCAGGATCTTGCCTCAGAGCAATGTTGTTAATTTCTCCATATAACCGTGGAGTTAAATACTCATTAGCTACAAATTGATCTTTAACACCTTTAGAAAGAGCCATACCTCGATAGTAGGTATGTATTGGTAAAGTTTCCCTATATTGTTCGCGCAGCTTCCATATCGATTGTTTTAGTACTCCACTCTTCTTAGCATACTCAACTAACCCTGCAAATAATTGTGGTTTAGTTATGAGCACAGGATCGGCTAGCAACTGATAAGCATCGCTATATCCAATTTTTTCTAGCAGCGCAAAATTATCAAATAAAACCTTGCGTGAGTTATCATCAAGATTAGGCAAATTTTGATATCTAATTTTAAAAATTTCTTCGCTCACCCCCTTGCCTGTAATAACTCCTCCAATTTTTTCATAGAAACTTAATTGCGTTTTACCCTCAACAATTTTCGCAAAATTGATTTCAATATCCTGTATCATTTTGATTTGTTGTTTTGTGCACCATAAATCCGCTAGTTTATCATGTTCAAACTTATCTAAATATTCAGCCATTTCTCGCCAAATTTCGGCATAGGTCTTGTATTCGAAGGAATCTGCCATGACGCTGGCAAATAATGTTGCCATCTTATCTTGATTTTCTGCAAGTTTAAGATCTTCAGCACTAAACTGGCTGATTCTTTCCAATTCAGGATAATTATAAAGTTCAATCTCTTCTACTTGAGTATAAGTTTTAACTGCATTAACAAAATCTTCATCAAAAACGATATTTTTGTTACTCTTGATTAACCCACGAATCAAGCCATACTCCAACTCTCTACGAGTATCCGCATTATTTTCATAATTAATATTGCTATTAACATAAATAGTTCGTGCTTGTGAATCCGGATCAAAATAAACAATAGCATCACTAATATGAACTGGTTTACCAAACTTATTAATCACTTTGGTTTCAGACGATATTTTTACGCCATTTTTATCTAAACTGGCTTGCCAATTGTCGCTGATCAGCTTAATTTGCCCATCTAATTCATTAAATTGCTGATTTAACTTTGTTGGAGCGTTTGCAAGCAGCTGATGAATGGTATCCTTCTTTTCTTCTTTTGCAGGCTTTTTGACATCATTGTCAACTACAATCTTATCCTTGATTTTGTCATATTCTTCTTTTTTCTTCTCATCACTCGGCTTTTCTATATGATGCTCATTTATAAGCGTGATATTTGATACGATTCGCTCTTGACTATGTGGTGCTTGCTTATTAGCAACGACTCCCATATTACAAGCATTTAATGTTAATGCAACGACAATGGCAGCCGTCATTGATTTTAATTTAATATTTTGTTTCATTTAATTATCCTATATTCTTTGTGGTATTTAGTCATCAACTAAGTCACTAAAATGGCATATTCAGGAATGTATCGAATCAGATACAATTCTTTAGTGCAACTATGAAAGCTTATTAATGATAGCTATCTTGCTTAACGCCCAATGCCCACGGAGACGGCACATAATTATTATTTTTTACTATTCGACTATTTAATAACTCAATAATGCTAGCTTCAACAGCTGCATTACCTTCATCATCTGGTTTTCCATACATCTCTTGCTTCTTGATATAGCTATAACCCACAATTGCAGAGGGTGGTATATCGTCAAACATATTAACTTCATTATTAGGAATAAATGTGCTCTGATCAACAGAAATTTGCTTGGTAACTGAAGGTATATCATAGCCATTTAATTGAGTGCTATCAATTAAATAAATATAGCGAACGTCTGATTTTGGTGGATACTTAGCAGCTTGCTGAATAGTTTTACTAGTAGACACCCCAATATCATGTGTTGATCCACTACTAAAAAACCCGAGCGCAGCATAAAGAGTACTTCTGTCCTCTTCAGACACTTGTAATACAGATAATGGGTCAAGCGAAGCCAGATACTCTAATTTTTTAGTATATTCATTATTAAAACCAATTTGTTCAATATCTGAAGGCAGCCTGCTATCTCCTCTATATACTATGCCTTGAAATTTGTACAGCTTATACGCATTAGAACCCTTCCAAACCTCCTTATCATATTTTAACTCTCCGATATCTTCACGCTTAGTAATCTTACTTTTAATTAAATTCAAGACACTTTCATGAATCTCTTCTTTATTAGGTTTTTCTGCATCTACAAGGATATCTTGTTCAAATTTATTAAGATAATCTGCCATTACTGGCCAAGTTTCGGCATAGGTCTTGTATTCGAAGGAATCTGCCATGACGCTGGCAAACAATGTTGCCATCTTATCTTTATTTGCTGTAAGTTTAATATCTTCAGCAGCAAATTTACTGATTGTCTCTAGTTCAGGATATTTATAAAAATCAATCCCTGCTACTTGAGTATAACTTTTAACTGCATTAACAAAATCTTCATCAAAAACCACATTGTTATTCTGAAGTAGTCCACGAATTAAGCCATATTGCAACTCCCTACGATTATCCGCATTATTTTCATAATTAATATTGCTATTAACATAAATAGTTGGTGCTTGTGAATCCGGATCAAAATAAACAATAGCATCACTGATATGAACTGGTTTACCAAACTTATTGATTACTTTGGTTTCAGACGATATTTTTACGCCATTTTCATCTAAACTATCTTGCCAATTGTCGCTTATCAGCTTAATTTGCCCACCTAATTTATTAAATTGTTGAGTTAATTCTGTTGGAACTTTTTCAAGCAACTCATGGATGGTATCTTTTTTAGCTGCTCCGGCAGGATTGTTCTTATCATTATCAACTACAGTCTTATCTTTGATTTTGGCATATTCTTCTTTTTTCTTCTCATCGCTCGGTTTTTCTATATGATGTTCATTAGCACGTAATGCTAAAGGTGAAATACCAGAGAATGAATTAGTAGTAGCAAGACCATTATTACTTGCTAATTGCTTAGTTGATTCATTATCTCCTACACAGCCACCTATAAGCAGACTAACTAACAATATCGTTATTAATCTATTTTTTTTATTTAACTGCATAAGTTTGACTCCTTGATATATTTCTCAACACCGGACTACACTAAAGTCTGGTGTACAAATTAGCGTAGATAATATTTATCTACACATGTAGGCATAGATATTAGTCCGTTAAGATACCACTTTTGTCAGCTCTGAATTTACGATTAAGATATTTTTCATTAATAATAAAATCATTAGTAGATCTAAAAGGTCCTACCGATATATTTCTCCACGCAACACCAATGTACTCATTGCCATGAATAAGACAATGCTCAGGTTCTTTTGATACATGCACCCCGCCCTGCAATACCAGAGTTTCAAAACAACCACATTCAGGGTTATAGGGTTTGGGTTGTGGTATATAATATCCTTCGCGAGGGCTCAAAAAATATAATGACCCATCAATAACAGTAAATCCAGAGTGAAGCAATTTGTAGTCGTTACCTATATAATATTTATCGTTCTTCTGGCACTTATTATCTTGAATCACCCATGAGTTTCGTTTAGCCTTATAACCATCAGATTCATCAAAATAGTAATGCTCGTCATTTATTATTTTCCACCCTTTGTATAAAGAATGTTCAGAAGTATCACTGACATAATATAATTTTTTATCAACTTGGAAACCACTAACTTCATGTAATCCTGGCTCAGTGACTAACTCACCGTTTGCATCAAATAAATACCATTTACCATCTATCTCAGTGGCTTCATTGCGATAAAATCCGTGTTGTAAAGTCGCATAGGATTTAGTACTGGTTTTGTTATTGATAACCCAACCGACAGGCGCTAAAACAAACTGCATTTG
Source organism: Burkholderiales bacterium (assembly GCA_019748155.1). Lineage (GTDB taxonomy): Bacteria > Pseudomonadota > Gammaproteobacteria > Burkholderiales > UBA11063 > Aquella. The sequence goes on from JAIEPY010000070.1 coordinate 11,814, forward strand.
TGCTCTAATCTTGTAGGTATCAATGATGTCACTCTCTACTTTTGATAGTTGTTTTTGTTGATCCATCATATTGCTATAGGTATTTTCATCACTTAATACCTGCAGACTTTCAAATTGATAGTTTGCCGGATAATTACTAATATTAAATTTGGCGCTATACTGCCAGAATTTCTTGCTTATCGTTGGTGGAATTAACTGAAAAGCTACGTAAAATGCATCCCTAAGGTTTAATTCCGGGTAGAAATTTCGTTGCAGCTCAGCTTTATTAGAATCAAGAGCAAAAACTCTACGCTCAATATCAGCACGAGGTGTGCGCAGTATAAATAAGGCTGTTTGCTGATTAATCTGCCCAATTGTTCTATTCCAATCTACTTTAGTTTCACTATCATTTTTAGTAAATAATTGTGGAACACTAATAATTATTGGGTATGTACTCAATAGTTCAAAATTCTCCTTGGTTAACTGAATCTTGGTTCCATTAAAATCGTCACCTGTTGTATAATTTTCAGGTGCAGCATTTAATTTAGGATAAACTTCCCAAGGATTAATATAGCCAATAGTTCGGTTATCATTCTTGAAGATAGATTGCATAGCCGGAACCAGCTTATTATCTTTAAACACGCTGATATTAAAAGAGGGTTGAAAATTATTAATCGCCGCTGTTCCAACATTTTTAAAGCGCATTGCCATTTGAATATTAGCGTAATTATTAGTGTCTATTGTAGTACTGGTATTGCTTTCTACTGATAAGCTTAATGAATTGCCTTGCTCTGAGCCTGTAGTAGTTGTGTCACTGGTGCCCCAATTATGACTATAGCTAAAATTAACGCCTCCATTGGCACCTTCTTTTGCAGAAGCCCCTAAATTTGCACCCACATTAATTGAATTGCTATTGGTAACTTCGTGGACTTTAGTATTAGTAATGCTTTGCTCTGTTCCAGTAGCACTTCCACTGCTACTGCCTGTGGCAATAGATTGGTTTAAAGCAACTTGAACTGTATCAATAATTGGTCTTATGATAGGATATGCCGCAACTACAGGGTTTAATGCATCATAACTAATACCTAGATCGTCTGCACTTGATAAGGCATTTATTTTATCTTGATCTTTCCAAGGTGATGCGCTTCCAAGCGTAGTATCAGCATTAACACTAGAGTATAGTTTTAGTTTTCCATCTGCATAATAGCCCGGTAACCATTGTTTAGCTATAATACTACCACCACTTGCTTCAATGACAAAGCCGCTTAACGCATTTTCTCTTATCACATCATGTTCTTCAAGAGCTGTTGACTCTGCTGTACTTCGTAATAACTGAGATTCTCTCGGTAGTTTGTTAGGCGTAAATAAATTTGCAAACTTTACTTGTTCCACAGTTCCAGCATGTGTATTGATACTAATAAGTACTGGATTAAGCTCATGTAGCATACTTAGAATGCTGTTAGCACTATTAATACTAATCTTGATCTTATAATATTTATTTGCTGAAAACTCAAACGGAGTATTAGGTTTTAAAAGCTGACCGTTAATATAGATTTGTGCCCGCAAGCGCTTCTTAACCGCATTCATCGGTGATAGTTGTAATATACTTGATATGTTTTTATTAAATTGGATATATCCAGTCCAATATACTGATTGTACTTGAACTTGTTTTCTACTATCAGTTGCCCCATTCTTATGCAAGTTTTTTAATATTTCTAGCTCATCTTGATTGAAAGATAAGTTTGCAGATAAATGCTGGGCTTGAAATAATGGCTCTTGAAAGTTCCTTGCGGCAAAATAGTGACCAATTAGGCCATGCTCTTGTTTATTCTCAAGGACTTGATTTTTAGCCGAAGCTAGTGGGCTTGGGCTAACGGATGCAGTGTTATTTTCACCGACACAGGCAACTAGCCCAGCAGAAATAAGAATGGAACTAATCGTAGTTTTTAAATGATTATAATGATTCATAACGCCCTTCCAGAAAAAACAGTTAGGCATAATGCATCCGCAGAAATCAGGTGCACCAAGAGGCAATCTCTTGAGCTACCATCTCATTTGGACTTTTAAACCC
>JAIEPY010000071.1 GCA_019748155.1 Burkholderiales bacterium
TTGGGTTTAAAAGTCCAAATGAGATGGTAGCTCAAGAGATTGCCTCTTGGTGCACCTGATTTCTGCGGATGCATATACTTTCTAGGATTAGTATTAGCAATTTTATTTACCTTCGCAGTTACTTTAGCAAAAGATTGCGGATTAAATGTAGCAACAGCGTTAGATTGCATCACGTTAATTCCAGCATTATTTTTAAATGAATATTCAGGCGCACGAATCGACACAGGTGGTTTAGCTACCGCAGCAGTATAGAATAGACTATGATCTAAGCTCTCTGCTAAATATTCATAGGCTACAGTACAACTTTCGCTAGCCTTTAAAACACCTGCTCTAGAGCCTTTAGAGGTGGTAGGACAACTAGTTTGCGTCCCTTTTATCACCATAAAGCCAAAAGGTAAATCCGCATCATGAACTAGAAAATCAGGACGATCAACACTTCCAGCAGTATATTTAAACTTTACGCTCATTCTATTATCTTTAAGCAATACAAAGCTAGGTGTGCTGTCATTAGTCATCGTAGTAGCGCTAGCAGACTCGACTTTCACAGTAATACCTGTATCTGCTGACTCAGCACGGTAGTTAGTAACTATCTTCAATTGATAAGCGATGGGCACACCAGCAAATTTCCCTAAAATAGTTTGCTCCGTATAGCCACTTTCTGCCTTAGCGACTGGACCATATTTGTAAGCCAAATGCAAAGACTTACCACCGGCAAGCACCAGCCCCGATTTTGGAGTATATACTCCGCTTTCAGTAATAACCTTTGCGTTAGCTGATTCGACCATTGATAAACTATTTGGCCAATTGCTAGCAGTTATACCTTCCAGTATAAAGGATTCAGCTCCAGGATTTTTGATGACAATTTCTCTTATAACATATGCTTTCTTATCCGCAAAAATAGAAAAGTTATTATTTTCTGCTCCAGACATATCTAAAGCAACACTACCAGCTCCAGTTTTTGCTGAGGCTCTAATTGCTGCAGCCTGAGCAGGTAAAATATTAGTTGGAACTGTCTCAGTATTCTTGGCTGTTACTGAAAATTTACTTACCACTACTCCTGTCGTCGCGACAGGGGGTTTATAGTCAAACACATAAGTACAAGTTCCATTAGGCGCTAACGGTTCTGTTCGTAAACAGGTTGAAGTATTTCCGTTAACACTCAGTCCATCAATGTGAGGTTGTATACTGTGCGAATTTAAACCAGTCCTCAACTCCTTCTCACCTATATTAGTAAGTATTATAGACTGTGAGAGAACTTGCTTTGCAGCAACATTCGTTAACGCGATATCACCAGAAAGAGAGTATCCATATGTAGGAATCGCCTTTTGATGATAGTAAACCCTGGTACTAATTGTATCAGGGGCAGTACCACCCACTCCACCAGTATATGATATCTTATATTCTTCTGAACCTGTTGCATCTGGATTAGTTAATGTAAAGGTAACACTGCAAGATTTCCCTGGATCTAAAGTAGCATTTAGAGCACTAGCAGTGCCGCACTCGTAATTCTTTTGCATATCAGCAGTTGTTTGATCCTTAGCTGGGGTGGTAACGCCATTAAAGAATCTATCCCCAAAGCTAGAGCTAGGTATAATATTATCTACTCGAGCAACTCCATTATTAACTAGATTAATTGTCACTTTTGACTGACTTTTTCTTGCGTCAATAATTGCAGGTCCTAAGGTCATGACCAAATGCCCGGTCTTGTTGTATACAACAGTGCTAGTCAAAAATGAACGGGTTACACTTCCGTCTGGCCTTTCTCCGGTTATGCTAATTTGATTTTGATATGAAGCATTACCCTCAGGCTTTGGCGCAGGTAAGGTTAGTAATGCAGTACATAGTGTAGCTTCGGTCGCTCCATCTTCACAGGTATTGCTTTGGGATAATGCCCCTATCGCGGAGCCAAGCTTGATACTCTTATATTCGCCATCACTTACATAAGGAATCGACAATGAATAGCTACTATCGGTTACCACAGTTGAAATATGATCATTACTCACATAAAATCCATTGTTATGCTGCGGAGCATGCGAAGAATACTCAATCAACTGAGCAGCATGATATACTTTACCTTCTTTATCTTCAAACTCCATGCTCAATACAACAGAGCCATCTTGCTGATCTGGGGTAAAAAAAGCCTCACAGTGATTATCGGCAATCAATTTATCACAGGTAGTAGAAACATCTGGGCCAGAACCAGCTCCAACTGCACGTTTTAGAGTCTCATAACTGCGCGCCAGAATATTATTACTCTTTTCAAGACCAACTCCATAACTTTTAAGGTATAGGTTTGTATCCGTATGGTTATCTACCCTGATCACGCTTCTTCCATTAATACCAATATTTGTTGGTATAATTGAAATCTGCCCAATTACCACCCGCTTAGTTACTTCAGGCTGCTCAATTACATCTGTAGGACTAATATTTGCCCCATCAGTACTAGGATCATGACTACCACTACAAGCATTTAAAGCCAATAAAAGACTAAAAATACTAATTTTTGTTAATGTTTTTGTTGTTTTCATTATTTCGGACTCCTATAATGAAATACTTTCGTTAAAAACTAAAATTTACGGCTAAGACTTGCAAACTTCCAAACATGCTACATTTAAAAAAACAAACATCCAACGGCGATAATCGAGGCAAGTTAGATTGGTAGTATCTATTATATTAAAAAAACATAAATAAAACAAGGTATTAATATCCATATATCTATTACCACAAAATTCAATACCGCCCAATTATTTAGGCGGCATTGAATTTATCAGCGTGGATATATCGACGCTATTTAGTACAGCACTTCAGATTGAAAAAGCATGATTTTGATGCTTTATAAAAGAGATTCAATACAATGTTAGATTTTATTAAAGGTTCTCGATTTGGAATTAGCGGAATTACTAATGAATACAAAGCCTATGATAGGCTTGAGAAGAATTAGTTATTTAAACTTTTCAGATTATAAGATTTGGGAAATGCTCGATAAACACCTTGCTAATGCCCGTAAAACATGAAACTTTTGCGGCAATTAATACAGTTAGCATGGATAAAACATGCTTTCCCACTTAAATTTCAAAAAAACCTACACTTATCCAACTAAAATTACATTCTTCATTACGTGACGAGTCATATTTACTAAAACCCAAGCAATTACTATAACGGCAAGTATCATTTCGGCTTGCCCAAGTAAGTGCCAAAAATTACCTTTGTCAGTAGCCACACCAACAAAGTGCGAATATTTAATCAATCCGGTTGAACCAATTGCTAGAGGGAAAGTAAACGAAGCATAAATTGGAATAAACGTAATTCTAAAATGGTTAATTCGAATCATAGATAAAATCACCAACGAGGTCATCATTAATGCCAAGGCTAATAGAAAGCCGACTAATGTTGGATTAGGGTTGCTGAAGGCAGTTAAATACCCAGCCAAACACAAGCTTGCTGGAGCACCCATAATTGCAAATGAGGGTAGTTGAGCATCACCAATCCGATCACCAAAAATCAGACGGTACATCATAGCTGGCAACATAATTATATAGGCAATGAATCCAACATAAAAAATCACATGAGAAAGCGTACCCATTTGCATATGAGAACCAGTTACACAAGCAACCACAATACCAACTGGCGGCACATACCAACTTGGCAACATATGATTTAAATCAAAATCACGAAAGCGATGATAGAGAAAACTACTCGCAAATCCGATGTGAAGAATAATTGCAAAACACCATAAAATTTGTCCGCCAAGTAATGAGAAATTAGTTACAACATCGGCAATAACCATCAAACACATATCAAATGCGGGAATAAAACTCCCTAATACCGGATGCGCAATCTCCTCCCAAAGTAATTTTGGATGAGCTAACTTCTTAACCGTTACCAATAACAATATAACTAATGCTATTGCGGCACAAACATAACGCAAGCTTGAATGTACTTCAAGAGCTAGCACGTTGCCAATTCCCGCAGTACCCAGTGCCAGCCCGGATACAGCAACAGGCAATTTATCGAGATTATTAACCATTTTTTTCATTTTTTATTCCTAGATTAGCTTAATTACGTTATTTTAAGGCTTATTTAGCATTAAGCACAATAGATAAAATTTCTATTCTTGATTGTTTCATAAACAATTGGCAACAAGCAGGTAATTAGTAAAAATCACGAGTCTGAATTTATATGGCAAAATAGTCTATAATAACGCCTTAATAAACTAATTTATATAGAAATAGCACCATGACAAAAAAAGTTCATATTAAAACCTATGGCTGCCAAATGAACGAATATGATTCGGACAAAATGGCAGATGTACTCAAACAATTTGAAGGTTACGAGCTAACCGATAATCCAGAAGAGGCTGCGGTAATTTTATTTAACACCTGCTCAATTCGCGAAAAAGCTCAGGAAAAAGTATTCTCAGATTTAGGGCGCGTTAGGAAACTCAAATTAAAAAATCCTGATTTGATCATTGGGGTTGGCGGCTGCGTTGCATCGCAAGAAGGCGAGGTTATTGTACAGCGCGCACCCTATGTCGACATGGTATTTGGCCCACAGACTTTGCACCGGATTCCTGAATTAATCCAAGAAAAACGTAGAACTGGTAAATCGCAAGTTGATATCAGTTTTCCAGAAATTGAAAAATTTGATAATATGCCGGCCGCTAAAGTTGAAGGTGCAAGTGCCTTTGTCTCAATTATGGAAGGTTGCTCAAAATACTGTACTTACTGCGTAGTGCCCTACACTCGAGGCGAAGAAATTTCCCGCCCTTTTGAAGATGTGCTGACCGAAATTGCCAAGTTAACTCTCCAAGGTGTTAAAGAAGTCAATTTACTCGGACAAAACGTCAATGCCTACCGCGGTAAAATGGCAAATGGTGAAATCGCTGATTTTGCAATGCTATTAGAATTTGTTCATGAGATTCCGGGAATTGAACGTATCCGCTATACAACTTCGCACCCGAATGAAATGTCACAACGGATTATTGACTGTTATGCCAAATTACCCAAATTAGTTTCTCATTTACACTTACCTGTGCAAAGCGGTTCGGATCGAATCCTAGCGGCGATGAAACGTGGTTATACTACTTTAGAATACAAATCGGTACTGCGTAAAGTGCGTGCACTACGTCCTGATATTTCGTTTTCTTCAGACTTTATCGTGGGTTTTCCCGGTGAAACAGATGAAGATTTTGAAAAAACCATGAAACTAATCGAAGATATTGGCTATGATGTGAGCTTCAGTTTTATTTTCTCACCACGCCCGGGTACGCCTGCTGCCGAAATTAAAGACGAAACTCCACACGAGATTAAACTAGCACGCCTGCAACGCTTACAAAAACGCCTCGAAGAGCAGCAATTTGAAATCAGTAAACAAATGGTCGGCAAAGTCCATAAAATCTTAGTTGATGGTTACTCCAAAAAACACCCGGAGTTAATGACTGGACGTACCGAAAACAATAAACTAGTGGTCTTCGCGGGTAATCCACGGATGATGAAGCAAATTATTGAAGTGACGGTTACCGAAGCTAAAATGCATAGCCTGATTGGTGAAGTGGTAATTCATGAATAAAGTAGGAATTTAAAATGTTACGTGTTTCAGAAATTAAACTAGACTTAGAGCATAGCGAGCAAGAATTAGCCGACGCAATTTGTTATAAATTAGCCATTAAACCTGCTGAATTACTAAACTATAGCATTTACAAACGCAGCTACGACGCCCGTCGTTCTGCAATGTGCTTAATTTATATCGTTGATGTGAACCTTACCGATGAAGCCGCAATTGCCAAAAGACTCCGCAATGAACGGCATATTTGCCCAACTCCTGATATGAGCTACCATTATGTCGGCAAAGCTCCTGCTAATCTAACTGAACGCCCATTGGTAGTTGGTTTTGGTCCATGCGGTGTCTTTGCAGCACTAGTATTAGCGCAGATGGGATTTAAACCGATTGTGCTAGAACGCGGTAAAGAAGTTCGCGAACGGACTCAGGACACGTGGGGCTTATGGCGCAAAAATACACTAAACCCCGAATCAAATGTTCAATACGGTGAAGGTGGCGCAGGAACGTTCTCAGATGGTAAACTCTATAGTCAAGTTCGTGATCGCCGTTATTTGGGTCGCAAAGTAATTGAAGAGTTTGTCAAAGCTGGTGCACCTGACGAAATCGTTTATGTTAATCGTCCGCATATTGGCACATTCCGCCTCGTTGGCATGGTCGAAAAAATGCGCCAAAACATTATTGATTTAGGCGGTGAAGTCCGCTTTGAGCATAAGGTTAGTGATATTTTGGTCGCTGAGCAAGATGGTGCACGCCAAATACGTGGAGTAGTTCTTGCCAATGGCAGTGAAATTCGTAGTAATCATGTAGTTATGGCACTAGGACATAGTTCACGCGATACATTTAAGGTACTTTTTGAACGCGGTGTTTATATCGAAGCTAAACCATTCTCAATCGGTTTTCGGGTTGAACATCCTCAGTCGATCATTGATACTGCTCGCTTAGGTAAAAATGCTGGACATCCGCTCTTAGGTGCTGCCGATTATCGCTTGGTGCATCATGCCGCTAATGGTCGCTCGGTATATAGTTTTTGCATGTGCCCCGGTGGTACAGTAGTTGCTGCCGCCTCTGAGCCAGAGCACTTGGTAACCAATGGCATGAGCCAATATTCACGTAATGAACGTAATGCCAATGCGGCAATTGTAGTTGGAATCACGCCAGAAGATTTCCCTAGTGCGCATCCGTTGGCCGGAATTGAACTACAACGTAAACTTGAATCTAAAGCGTTTATCTTGGGTGGTAGTGATTATTGTGCTCCAGCCCAGCTAATTGGCGATTTTTTAGCCAATAAACCATCAAAAGAACTCGGTAGCGTTGTTCCATCTTATAAACCGGGTATCAAACTTGGTAGCTTGGCAGAGGCACTACCAGCATATGCAATTGAAGCGATTCGCGAGGCAATTCCCGAATTTAACAAAAAAATCCGTGGCTTCTCAATGAAAGATGCAATTTTTACCGGAGTAGAAACACGCACTTCCTCACCAATACGAATTAAGCGTGATGATATCAGCTTTGAAAGCATCAATACCCGTGGCTTATATCCAGCTGGCGAAGGTGCTGGTTATGCTGGTGGAATCTTATCAGCCGGAATCGATGGGATTGAAGTTGCTGAAGCAGTCGCTAAAAGTATGCTCAAACAAATCTAGCTCGCAATAGGTAACTCAAAATATAAAAAGCAACCCGAAGGTTGCTTTTTATATTTTGTAGCATTAATTACTTGCTAAGAATTTCTCGTAGTACATACGGTAAAATTCCGCCATGACGATAATACTCAACTTCAATCGGAGTATCAATCCGGCATAATGCTATAACATCTTTAGTTTTACCATCGGCATAAGTAACGCGCAATGTCACATCTTGTTGTGCTTTAAGCTCATTATTGATACCTAAAACATCAAAAGTTTCATTACCAGTCAAGCCAAGGCTATCCGCAGATTCACCGGCTTTAAATTGCAATGGTAAAACACCCATTCCAACTAAATTAGAACGGTGAATACGCTCAAAGCTCTTAGCAATAACCACTTTAACACCTAGTAACTGAGTTCCTTTAGCCGCCCAGTCACGTGATGAACCAGTACCATACTCTTCACCAGCAATCACGATAGTTGGTGTCTTAGCTGCAACGTATTGCATTGCTGCTTCATAAACAGTAGTTTGCTCACCATTATATAATGTGTAACCGCCCTCAACCCGTGCGCCATCTGCTGCAGCCGGAATCATCAGATTTTTAATCCGTACATTGGCAAAAGTTCCGCGCATCATTACTTCATGGTGCCCACGACGAGAACCATAAGAGTTAAAATCTTTGGCTTCAACCCCACGCGACAATAAATATTTACCTGCCGGAGTAGTTGCTTTAAACGATCCTGCTGGAGAAATATGATCAGTCGTAACTGAATCGCCTAAAATCAACAATGGTTTCGCGGCTTTAATATCATGGATATCACCATAAGTCATCGCAAAATCTGCAAAGAATGGCGGCTCAGCGATATAGCTTGAATCCGGCCAGGTGTAAACATTACCGTTAGCTGATTTAATATTATTCCATAAATCATGATCCTTAGTTAAATCATGATAAAGGCGTTTGAATGTATCTGCATTTTGCGCTAATGGCATTAATGCTGCAATTTCACTCGAAGTTGGCCAGATATCTTTTAAGAACACATCTTTACCATCACTACCCTGACCAATTGGCTCTTTCGTTAAATCGACATTAACTTTACCGGTTAAGGCAAATGCTACTACTAATGGCGGTGATGCTAAGAAATTACCTTTGATATTTGGATGAATCCGCGCTTCAAAATTACGGTTACCAGATAATACAGCACACGCAATCACGTCTTTGTCAACGATAGTTTCATTAAATTCTGGACGTAAATCACCCGCATTACCGATACAAGTAGTACAACCAAAGGCTGCGATATTAAAACCTAATTGGTCTAAATACTCTTGTAGACCAGCTTTTTGTAAATAATCCGCTACTACCCGTGAACCAGGCGCTAAAGAAGTTTTTACTCGTGGATGAACTTTAAGCCCTTTTTCAACCGCTTTTTTAGCCAATAAACCAGCAGCGAGCAATACACTTGGATTAGAGGTATTAGTACATGATGTAATTGCTGCAATCAGCACATCACCATTACCAATATCAATTCCAGCTTTAGTTGGATAACGTTCAGTTAATTGACTTTCTTGTTTGTTAAAGCCATTATCCGCAATCGGTTTAACAAATAATGAATTAAATGTTGCCCCCATTTTATCTAATTCAATCCGATCTTGTGGACGTTTTGGCCCTGCTAATGACGGTTTGATTGATGATAAATCTAAGGATAAGGCTTTAGTGTATTCAATTTCACCAGCAGCAGGAATCCCAAATAATTCCTGAGCTTTGAAATATTGCTCAAATAACTCACAATCATCGCTACTGCGTCCAGTTGCACGCATAAAACGCACTGTTTCACTATCTACCGGGAAGAAGCCCATTGTTGCACCGTATTCTGGCGCCATATTAGCAATGGTTGCACGATCAGTAACTGAAAGGCTGGCTGCGCCTTCACCGTAAAACTCAACAAATTTACCAACAACTTTTTCTTTACGGAGCATTTCGGTAATAGTTAGCACCAAATCAGTTGCCAAGATACCTTCGTTTAATTTACCTTTAAGCTCAACCCCAACTACGTCAGGTGTCAAGAAATAAACTGGTTGACCAAGCATACCAGCTTCAGCTTCGATTCCACCAACACCCCAACCAACGACACCAACGCCGTTAATCATCGTAGTGTGTGAATCAGTACCAACTAAAGTATCCGGATAAATTACACCGTCTTTAGATTGCACACCGTGGAATAAATGCTCCAGATTCACCTGATGAACAATCCCGATCCCCGGAGGAACTACGCCAAAAGTATCAAAGGCTTGCATACCCCATTTCATGAACTGATAACGCTCATTATTACGTTCAAACTCTAATTCCATATTTTCACGTAAGGCATTTTTAGTGCCATAATAATCAATCTGCACCGAATGATCAACCACCAAATCAACCGGAACCAATGGCTCAACGATTTTGGCATCTTTACCCAGTTTATCCGCAACCGTGCGCATCGCTGCCAAATCACATAATAGCGGAACACCAGTAAAATCTTGCAGCACGACGCGGGCAACCACAAAAGGAATTTCATCAACTCGTTCTGTTTTAGCACCCCAGCTGGCTAATTGCTGAATATGAGCTTCAGTGATTTTTACGTTGTCGTAGTTACGCAACACGGCTTCAAGAACGATTCGGATTGAAACCGGAAGCTTTTTAAGATTAAATCCAGCCGCAGCTAGTTTAGGTAGAGAGTAGTATTTATAAGACTTCCCGCTTGGGGTAGTTAATTCTGACAAAGTATTAAATTGATTATGCATCATTCGCCTCGTGAAATAAGAATCGCCAATATTTTAGCACAACTACACCGTAATAGGTGAGTCTGTTATCAAGGCAGCAAGCATTGTAAATACCTATGCTATAATATTCAGATTAATGGCTCACCGCCAAAATATTTATTAACACACGATACGGCAGCGTTTCGCACAGTATAAAGTAAAAAACCATGAATTTAAAATCTAGGCATATTTTCTATTTAACTTCTGCTATGACAGTGTCATTAATTGTCAGCAGCTGCGTTCCATTTGGCGGATCAGTTGGTAACTCACCAGTACCCGTACCCAATCCGACAACTGTGCCAACACCTACGCCAATACCAACAGTTACGCCTATTGCAAAAGGTTGGAATTCAATAACTTCTGCACCCTCAGTCAACGGACGGGCAAATAACGTCGGTTTCACCAGCGATCAAGTAGGCAATCTTTACCTTTCCTACCAAGGCTCTGAATCATTTGCTATCTATCGCTATGTATTTAGTCAGGAATCCTTGGGATGGCAACAAGTCGCCTCGACGCAAAATATGTCGCTGTCATCATATAATTCGTCAATTGCAGTATCAGCAATAAGCACAATTAATTTAACATATCTTTATTCTGCAACGCCGCAAGTAAGTGGAACCGTTAAATTTCTGACCGCTTTACCGGATAAAATTGATTTTGCTAATTCAGCCATACCAATACAGCTGCAACGTTATGTTTATAATGGAAGCGTATCTCCAGCACCAGCATGCCCAGCTAGCATAGAATACCAAGCAAAAGCCAGTGAAGCTACAATGACACTGGATACCTCAGCTAAGCAAATTATTGCGCTGACAGATGAATTAATCTATGAGTCTTCAGTAGTAAATGCAGAAAGCGGTACTTGTAATGCTGCCGCCTACCGGGGTGATGGTGAGTTATCTATTTTTTTTGCGGCAAACGCAACATGGTACAATAAACTCAGCGATGGCGGAGCAACACAAATCAAAATCATGGGTACACCAACCGCAGTAGGGAATAAACTCCCATTTTATGTTGCATATAAGGATGCCGTTAATAGTGGTGGTGTCAGCGTACAAAAAATAAGCTATAACTCAACAAGTGGAGTTTATGATTTTGCTTATGTAGGAGCTAAGGGATTCAATGGAGACAACGCTAATTACATCAGTCTGGCTATAGATACAAATGGCGTGCCTTATGTTGCTTATGAAAGTTCAAATCAGTTGCTTGCCGTACAAAAATTTGACGGTGCCAACTGGGTAGCAGTTGGTAATAGCAATATTACAACAGGAATCACAACCTGGGTAAGTCTCTCAATGGATATCAAGACAAATACGCCATACGTTGCATATCAAGAAGGAGCATACATAAAAGTCAAAAAATTCGATGGCACTAATTGGATTGCTGTTGGTGGCAATATCCCCAATATACAGAGTAACTATGGATCATATACCAACCTAATTATGCGTCAGGAAAGTATTGATTATTGGCAGCCCTCATTGGCTTTCCAAGGAAGTTTACCCGGTGAATCGACTAGCAGCCTTTCAACTTTGTATTATACCCCTTAAACACCTCTATGCAAATAAGGCAAGTAACATAAATCTTGCCTTATTTCGTTATTCAGTCTATCATCTGCAAATAAGGTTTTACAATCTAGGTATTATCAAACAGGTGGTTCGGAACTATAAGAAAGTAATAAAGAGCGGTTGTACACTGTCTCACCATTTGGACCAGCATATTCAGCACTAAATCCCAGATTTATTTGTTGGTACTGTTCTGGGTAATTATCTGTTACATCTACATTATAACTACAAGAAGCATTAATTGCTAAAGGTTCAGTGCAAGTATTGGCACTAATATTTGCAGTAGCACTACCACTAAGAATAACAGGGGTTGGAATAACAATATTATTTAGAGTATAGCCTCCAATATTGGTAATCGTTACAGTACTTGTGCCTGTCTGACCAACTCCAAATGATAAGGGATTATTATTTGCCGACATAGAAGCCAACGCAAATCCGCCACGACTATTATACCAGCCAATCAGAATATAAGCGGCACTATCACCATTGATACCGGAATATGGAACAGCCATAGTTGCAAAACCACCTGACTCAGTAACGTTAAAACTGATAGTACAAGATTCAGCTGGAACTAAGGTTATATCACTGCAGCCAAACAAATTACTTATGCCACCATCAGCGATAACCGTTGCTATATTAGCATTAGCATTACCCGCATTTGTTACAATAACTTTGCTACCACTTTCATATACAGTATCAATCAGAGGAACACTACTCGTTACCAGGATTGGTCCCGCGGCAACAGGAGTACCATTTTGGCAGGCTAAAACACTACATACTATCACCCCAATTAACGAATGTTTGACCATACTCATAACTAAACTAATTTTCTTATGCTGTACATACACTTTATTAATCCTCTTAAATATAACGCCCACAAATACTAATTAACACTAGTTATTCCATACAAGCTTTCTGAAGTAATAGCAGACTGAGTCGTCCAAGTTAGCGCATCAGGAGATGTCAAAATCGTTCCCTGCGTTCCAACGGCAACAAATTGACCATTACTATACGCAATACCATAGAGCGGATTCACATTATTAGTTGCTTGAGAATCCCAGCTTACTCCATCCGGTGAAGTTAGAGCACCACCATCACGAGTCACTGCCACATATTGATTATTAGCATAAATTACCGCACCAATTTGCGCAGCAACGCCACTATCAGCAAAGGTCCAATCAATGCCATCAGTTGAATACAAAATAGTTCCATTAGTACCCACCGTGATATATTTTCCACCACCATAAGTTACTGCAGTTAACTCTTCACTTGTTTGTACATTCTGCTGCTCTGTCCAAGTTATTGCATCGGTAGAGCTCTGAACATACCCTCCCTGCCCTGTTGCAACATACAGCCCATTACCATAAGTAACACCATAAATATCACAACTATTAATCCCGGTCTGTGAACTCCAGTTAACTCCGGTCGGTGATGTGATAATTGTTCCATGACAACCAACTGAAACAAAGAGATTATTACCATAGGTTACTTCAAATAGTTCCTCTACCGTCGTTGAACTCTCAGAAACCCAATATGATGCATTGCTCGAAGTATAAACTGCACCACCATTTCCTACTACAACATATTTGTTATCGGCAAAAGTAACTCCATTAAAATAATCTGAGCTAATAGAACTAGACTCCCAATTAACTCCATCTTGCGAGGATAGAATTACACCACCAGTACCGATAGCCACAAAAGTAGGTATCTTACCTAAGTCAATATTTATCGCTAATGGATTCATTGAAACAATTTGGCTGAGATTATCAACACTAAACAGTGCAGTCAAGGTTAATTGACCTTTACTAAAGTAGTTTTGATTAACCAGATAAGTAGCAGACATTGATAAATCATCTTTACCCATTATACAGGTTTGCGTCATAATACCATCAGCTGAGTTATAGGTACATGCCGAAAGCATATCACCAGGCGCTATGATGAAATAATCTTCCATCTTCGTAGTAACGGTAACATTAAGTGCATCATCCGCATTTGCCAATAAGTGGCTGACAGTAACAGTCTCATTGGGAGTTCCTGACTCATTTATCACGATTGAGTTTGCTAAAGTTGCTTGGTTCGACTGAGCATAAATATAATAACTACCATTTGATAAGCTAGGAATTGCATTAAATTGTACTCCAGAAACATCAACATCCTCATAAACCAGCCTAGGCAAAAACAAGTTTTCAGTATATGCGGTACCAACTGAACCAAGCGCTAAAATAGTACTTCCTGCAATACAAGTAGTTCCATTACCACCAATTTCCCACGCAATAAATGAAGCTGAATCCTGTATTCCAGTTATCTTCATAAAATGTGTTCCTGTGTTTTTATACCCATCTTTATATAAAACCCGGTTCAAATCGCATTAAAACGATTAATTTCGTGGCGTCACCACGGATAACAAT
>JAIEPY010000126.1 GCA_019748155.1 Burkholderiales bacterium
TTATTAAAAAATACAATTACCACTCTAATTACGTGGTTTTATAGAGTGGCAGTTTTAACATTGAAATTCCTATACGTAGAGTATATACACAAAAGCTCAAGTGATGAACGTTTAAAGTATATCTTGAAATCCAGCAACTATAATTATTAACTTCTGAAAAGCTTTGTCCAAAATTTTGGTTATTCTTCTTCAAAAAATAAATCATCATCAAGATTAATCTGATGTTTACTTAGCACCGAGTGTATCCGCGAAACGATCATTTCAATTGCCGCTTTATTGGAACCATGCGGGATAATAATATGCGCAGCTTCTTTAGTTGGTTCAACAAATTTCTTATACATCGGGCGGACAAATTTGCTATACTGTTCAATAACGCTATCTAAAGTACGGGCACGCTCACTGATATCACGTTTTAAACGACGCATTAAACGAATATCACCAGCAGTATCGACAAAAATCCGCAGCGCCATTTGTTTACACATAATCTCGTCATATAAACCAAAAATTCCTTCAACTACAATAATTTGCGCAGGAATCACCGTTTTACTTTCCGCTAAACGGGTATGTGAAGTAAAATCGTATTGCGGCATTTCAACTGGGACACCATTTGCCAGGTCATCTAATAGCTTGGTCATCAATTTCCAATCTAATGCAGCTGGATGATCAAAGTTAATTTTTTCACGTTCTTCCATGGTGAGATTAGAACGATCCAGATAAAAATTATCCTGAATGAAAATCGTAACATTCTCTTCACCAACCGCATGAATAATCTGCTCCGTAACCGTTGATTTACCCGAACCAGAACCACCTGCTACCCCAATAATAAAAGGCTTCATATTTCCTAGACTTCTTCAAAATAAGCTGAAACAGACAGCTCGTCGTTATTAATTGCTGCTTTAACTCTGGCTACAATCATTTCCAAGGCAGCTTTATTTGCCCCATGTGGAATAATTATATGCGCATTACGTTTAGTCGGCTCAATAAATTGGCGATGCATCGGACGTACTGACTCGAGATATTGTTTGATTACTGACTCCGTGCTTCTGCCCCGCTCAGTAATATCACGTTCCAAGCGACGAATAAAGCGAATATCATCGGCAGTATCCACAAAAATCCGTAGTGCCATGTATTTACGCATATCAACATCCAACAATGCAAACAAGCCCTCAATTACAATAATCGGTGCAGGTAACACGGTTACCGTTTCCGCCTTGCGCGTATCGCGGGCATAATCATAGGTGGGCATCTCAATTGGTAAACCGTTTGCCAAATCGTCAATATGTTTAAGCATCAGTCCCCAGTCAAACGAATCAGGATGATCAAAATTTACTTTGCGGCGTTGTTCCGGCGTCAAGTGTGCCAAATCACGATAGTAATTATCCTGAATGATCACCGCAACCTGTTCACTGCCAATTGCACTAACAATATGTTCGGTAACGGTTGATTTTCCTGAGCCAGAGCCTCCGGCTACCCCGATAATAAAACTTGGCATAAATTATTCTTTCAGTTTTAATTCTTAAATAATAGATCTTTTAACACTTTTAATTCGTCACGACATTTTGCTGCATCTTCGTATTCCAAATTAAGCGCATGTTGCTTCATTTTCTTTTCCAGCTGCTTAATTAATTTGGTAATTTCTTTTTCGGTCAGATGTTCTGGTAATGTAACCGAAAAGTGCTGTTTCTCTTGCTCTTTATAGACACCATCAATAATATCATTAATCGGTTTAATAATCGTTTGTGGTGTAATTCCGAGCTTAAGATTATGGGCAATCTGTTTTTCACGTCGCCGCTTGGTTTCATCAATCGCAAACTGCATGGCTTTAGTAACCTTAGCCGCATAAAATATTGCCAAGCCATCACTATTACGCGCCGCGCGTCCAATAGTTTGAATCAAGGAACGCTCTGAGCGTAAAAAACCTTCTTTATCAGCATCAAAGACTGCAACCAAGCTCACTTCAGGCATATCCAAGCCCTCGCGCAGTAAGTTTACCCCAACCAAGACATCAAAAACACCCAGACGTAAATCACGAATAATCTCGACCCGTTCAACAGTATCAATATCTGAGTGCAAATAGCGCACTTTTACGCCATTTTCGGTATAGTATTCGCTAAGCCGTTCAGACATTTTTTTAGTTAACGTGGTTACCAATACTCGTTGTCCACGTGCCTTACGCAAACCAATTTCATAAAGTAAATCATCCACCTGATGCTCTACCGCACGCACTTCAATCTCCGGATCTAATAAACCAGTTGGACGCACCACCTGTTCCAGCAAATTATCCTGATGCTCTGCTTCATATTTACCCGGAGTAGCTGAAACCATAATGGTTTGTGGCATCCGCACTTCAAATTCTTCAAAGCGTAACGGACGATTATCCATCGCTGATGGTAGACGAAAACCATATTCAACCAAATTTTGCTTACGCGCACGATCGCCATTATACATCCCGCCAATCTGGGGAATCGTCACATGGGATTCATCAACAAACAAAATACTATTAAGCGGTAGATAATCAATCAAAGTTGGGGGTGGTTCACCTGGTGCACGTTTAGTTAAATGTCGCGAATAATTCTCAATCCCTTTGCAAAAAGCAATCTCAGTGAGCATCTCGAGATCAAACTCGGTGCGCTGTTTAATTCGATAGGCTTCCATAGTTTTACCAATTGCCTCATAGTCTTTAATTCGCTGCTCCAGCTCAACTTTAATGCCATCACAAGCGGCTAGAACTGTTTCAAGTGGCGTAACATAGTGTGAGGATGGGAATACCGTAAAGCGGCTTAAACGTTGCTCAACTATACCTGTCAGTGGATCAAAAAGAAAAATTCCATCAATTTCATCATCAAACAAGCTTACCCTAACGGCTTTATCGTAATACTCGGCAGGAAAGATATCCAGTGTATCACCGCGCACCCGAAAAGTACCGCGTTTAAATTCAACATCGGCGCGTTGATATTGCATACTGGCTAATTGACGAATTGCATCGGCATGAGTTAGTTTTTCATGTTCTTTGACATGTAAAATCATTTTTTGATAGGCGGCTTCATCACCAATACCGTAGATTGCTGATACGGTAGCAACGATTATTACATCCTCACGTTCCAAAAGGTTTTTGGTGGCAGAAAGACGCATTTGCTCGATATGCTCATTAATCGCTGAATCTTTTTCGATAAATAAATCTTTGTGTGGAACATAGGCTTCTGGCTGATAATAATCATAGTAAGACACGAAGTATTCCACTGCATTTTCGGGGAAGAAATCGCGAAATTCGGCATAGAGTTGTGCTGCCAGAGTCTTGTTATGCACCATAATACAGGCAGCTCGTCCAGTCTGGGCAATTATATTCGCCATAGTATAGGTTTTACCGCTTCCGGTTACACCCAGAAGAGTTTGATACTGTAAGCCATCGTTCAAACCTTCAATAAGCCCAGCAATCGCGCTTGGTTGATCTCCAGCTGGTTCAAAAGGTTGGTAGAGTTTAAATTTACTATTGGGATATTGGACTATTTTCATATACGAATTATAACTGATTTTTCATAAAGGTACAAAAAAAGACCGTCAGTAAATGACGATCTTCATAATATTTATGTTAATTCTCATACTATAAAAAACAATAACTACCGGAATATCAAGCAAGAGTTAGGAGCAAGGCGACGAAGTGTACTGATAAGTACATGAGAAGCATTGCAACGAAGCTATTGCAAAATAGTCCGAGTAGTTACGATTTATCTTCTGTCGTTACCGGACAATGCAATAATAATCTGCAACAAGCTAGTAAATAAATTATACAAACTAACATAAATACTTAGCGTAGCAGATATATAGTTAGTTTCACCACCGATAATAATTTGGTTAACTTGCCACAAAATCATCAATGATGAGAAAATCACAAATGCACCGCATAAAATTAAATGCATCATTGGCGTATGGAAGAAAATCATTGCAATCATTGAAATCAAAATCACGATCCCACCAATTGCCAAAAAATTAGTTAAAAATGGAGTTTCACGTTTAATCGTAAACGCAATTGCGCTCATCACAAAGAATACCGCTGAAGTCAACACCGCAGCTAATAAAATTAGCTGGCTACCATTCGGAATGCGCAATGCCACTTGAAATAACGGACCTAAGAGCAAGCCCATCAAAAGCGTAAATACCATCAACCACACGATTCCGGTAAAACTATTGCGATTTTTCTGTACCATGAACATCAGAAAGTACATTCCACCGATCAAAAGCAGCGTTCCCATAATCGGGCTGCCCAATAAAAAGGCAAATGACATATTAACCCCAATTAAAGCACCGATTGCCGTTGGAATCATGGATAATGCTAATAATAAATAAGTATTCTTCAAAACTTGCTGGCGAATTTCTGCTGATGGTGCCGCCATTGCATACTGTTGCTGCTGATAATAGTTGTTCATATATAATTTCCTCAATAAAAAAACTTACTAATCCTTGTTATTATATAGTACTTTGCCTTCAAAAATCAAGCCTCATGATAATCATAAATTCTAATTTCAAGTACAAAATGCGCAAATTAATATTTTTCAGACTGTTTAACAGTGATAAATTTTTTCATTTATATTATAAAAGAATCTCATGTGTAATAATAGGAAATTTGAAACATAGTCGACTGCTTTTTAGTGGTTAATTTTTAGCTTGCTTTTTGTATAGTAAATAATATACAATACCTAAAGAGGTGTTAGTCTATGAAGTTAGTTAAATGGAATCAAGAAAAAGCAATTAAACTAAAAGCTGAGCGAAATATAGAGTTAGAACGTATCGCAGTGCTAATTGCAGAAAAAAAGTATTTAGGTGTAATAGATGTTCCCAGTCGATCTGATCAAAAAATGTTTCTCCTTGATTATGATGATTACACAGTTTGTGTCCCATTTGTTGAATCAGATAGAGAAATATTTATTAAAACAGCGTTTAGAAGCAGAAAAATTAACAAACAGTTAAAAGGATAATCTCATGAGTAAAAAAGAATACACTGTAGATTTAACTCAATTAGAGGTGCTTGATACTCTCGATGAAGAAGAGTTGGATTTATATAACGAAATAAAAACAGGTCATTATGTATTAAACTCTGATGAAGCAACAAAGCAAAAATACGCGCAGATATTTAAAGAAGCACAACAAAGAAGCCGTGCTATTAGTTTACGACTTCAAGAGAATGATTACATTGGCATCAAAGCGAAAGCTATGGCATTAGGTATGCCGTACCAATCGTTAATTAATTCAATTATACATCAGTTTTTATCTGGTGAACTCCACTCCAAAAGTTAAATTCTGTGGGGTCGTCAAATTTCTTGATCGCCTCCATTGCTCGTTATCATTTTAACAGATATAGTGATTTTATGCATTAATTGACAAAATAGTCAAAATAGCTGTCTAATAGTGGTGTTGTTAGACGCAAGATAAACTGCATAACGCTCTTGCTAGCAAGAGATTTTTCCTGATAGCTATGAATATCTGCCGAACCAAGATAGTAATGCTCACCCCCTTCATTATCGCTTTTTTTAAGGAAAATCATAATTTTTAGATTATTATCCCGATAGTTGATAATCTTCATTAATTCTGGCGAAATTGTTGCGCCATAAGGACGAGAGTACCAAACCAGATCTTGTGAATTGAGAAAGACATTATCATATCTGGCATTCATCTGATTGGCTGAAATCTTTTTATAAGTAATAAAAATTGGTACGCTATTAGCAAGAATCCGATAACCATAGATTGAAGTTTCCATCGATAGATTAACGTTTAATAATCGAACTAGCTCTTTTCGTGAATATTTGTTATAAAGAATAAAATCATTATCTTTAGTAATTGATTTATATCCTTCAAAATAACTTAAACCCAATTTTATTGTTTGCAGGACTAATGCTTTAAAATTTGCATGCTCAAGACACTGACTAAAATCATCGCTTAATCTAAATTGATTAACATCAATGTCAAGCAATGTTATCGAATATTTTTTCTGCAAGACATTACTTGTTGCAAGAGTTAGGATATTACGGATGGCAATTTGCTTTTGACCGCTAAGCTCAACACCGTATTCACTAGCCAAATTGGCATAAATTAGATTCTCATCATTACATTCGCTAACTAAATTCAATAGTACGAACAATTCATCTGGACGAGCGGCAAAAAGTAATTCTTGAGTAATATAGTTAAGATAAGCCAAGCTGCTATCTAAAAACGTAACTGCAATATCATCATGATATTTAAGTAGCTCATAATAATTGTTATACATGATTTTATTCGATTGATTTTGATAACGAAAAATAATCTTGGGATCAATAGAATTATATAAGCGAAAATCAATTAGCTCTGGAATACGATTTAATTTTTTCTTTAATTCCTGATAACTTTGATTAATAAACTTACGGTTAATTTGAATATTATTGATTGATTGGTATATCCGTTCGCGGGTAACCCGATCAAATGAAACTGAAACACTGGTCGGAGTTAAGGAGTTAGCTTCGCTGACAAATGAACGTAAATCTTCTTTATTATATGAATTGTTTCCAGACAATGCCACCGCAATTAAAAAGCTACTGGTATAATTACCGATAAAGTCCAAAATTACACAATAATCTTTGTCAGGGCTTTTACGTAGTCCGCGCCCCAGCTGCTGAATAAACACAATCGCAGATTGCGTTGGTCTTAATAAAATAATCTGATTAACACAAGGAATATCAATCCCTTCATTAAAGATATCGACACTAAAAATATAATCTAGATATTTCTGTGGCTTGCCATTAGCACCATATGGTTGATTAGCTAACAGCTGAATTGCGCTTTCCCGAGCGCGGTCATCATCAGAACCACTTAAGCTTAACGCCTTATAACCCGCTAGATTAAAGTGACGGGATAATTCATGTGCTTCTTCAACTCGTGAGACAAAGATTAAACCGCGCACCTTATCACTACCGCCATGCCCATAGAGCTTGAGATTGGCAATTATATGCTCTACCCGCTCGCTATAATTAACTTGATTAAAATAACTATAATCATCAAGGTAATTATCATTAATTATCAATTCAGAAATTCCAAAATAGTGGAAAGGACAGACCAGATTTTCTTCCAGTGCTTCATTTAGGCGAATCTCATAAGCTATATTATGATCGAAGAGTTGATAAATATCAAAATCATCACTTCGCTCGGGAGTTGCGGTCATTCCCAGTAAAAACTTTGGCCGAAAATGTTTAAGAATTTTTTGATAACCAGCTGATCCAGCACGATGAACTTCATCAATAACTATGTAATCAAAATAATCCGCCCCAAACTGATATAAATATTCATCTTTTTGCAGAGTCTGTAGTGAGGCAAAAATGAAATCAGACTCAAATTGCTTTAGCTCACCAGTTAACTTACCAGCTTTTAATTGGGGAAAAACTTTAGTATAGCTATGGATTGCAGCATTAAGAATATTTTCCCGATGCACAATAAAAAGCACTCGCCGAGCACCAAACTCTTTTATAGCAAAGGCACTTAAATAAGTCTTACCACTTCCAGTGGCAGATATAATCAATGCCTTATTTTGCTTTTGCGCGCGCAATCGACTGAGCGCAACGAGAGCTTTTTTTTGCATGCTATTTGCTACTAAAGTTTCGGCAATCGGAGGGCTAGTTTTCTCGAATTTAACTCTCGTCAGCTCATATTTTTTGCGGTATTCTTCAAGTAGTTCAGCGCTCAATGCTTGAGATTGGCTATAAACCTGCTGATAGATCTCATCTATTTGTTGTGGAATCAAGGCATCTTGAGAATACTCGAGATAAATATTGGTTTCAAAATTACGCCGCAGTGCATTATTGGTAAGATTTGAACTGCCAATAATATATGAGGAACTTCCATCACTATGTTTAACCATGTATAATTTGGGATGATAGCCCGAAATATCGGCAATACGTACCTCGAGGTTGTCAATCCGGCGCATAAACTCAAAAACCCGCGGGCTATTAAAATTATTCATAAACCCAGTGATAATCACTACCTTTACTTGTTTATCAAGTAGCTCTTTCAGCTCATTTAAAATCAGATATAAACCATCTGGGGTAATAAATGCGACCAGAATAATAACTTCAGTTATATCATCGGTTTTTAAGAGGTAGCTTAGCTTGGAGTAGACATATTTCTTTTGTTGCGGCTGATTAGTTAATATTTCCTGCTGATTCATCTTTGCATCGCTGTAATTTTTAATGCTTGGCAATAAAATCATCAATTAGACGACTAGCGATTGAGAGATGAGTTGAAGGACGTCCGGGAATTTCATCTTTAGTAAAAAAACCAGCTGTACGCATTTCATTAGTGTCCAAAACAATTTCTCCGCTCTCATATTCAGCGGTAAATCCAACCATCAGCGAATTGGGGAATGGCCAATATTGCGAACCCCAATACTGGACATTTTTAATTTTGATACCAACTTCTTCAAAGACTTCGCGGTGCACGGTTTGCTCCAATGATTCGCCGACTTCACAAAATCCAGCTAAAACACTCCATACTTCAGGTGCAAAATTATTGGCCTGTGCCATCAGTAATTGATTACCACGGGTAATTGCAACTATCATTGCCGGAGATATACGCGGATAAATTTCATGTTCACAACTGCTACAGTGCAGCCATTTGCCAGCAGTCGATAAACTGGTTGCTTGTCCACAGCTGCCACAATAGCGATGTGTACTTTGATAGAAGAGCATTTGCTCAGCATGGATGATCTTTTCGATCATTTCCATGCCAAAGAAATTTAGTGCTTGACGCAGGTTAACCAAGCGCAGCTCAGGAAACGGGCTTAAATCAATATCGGAGCTAATTGAGCCCAAGATATTGACACCATCAATCTGAATTAAGCTTGGCTGATAACTTAAAGCTTGTAATTGTGAGCTATTTGGTAGGTACCAAGCATCGCCATTAGCCGCGCGAGTTACTAACAATGATTTGGCAGCAAAAATTAAGTTCATGATTTAAGCACGCAATAATTCATTAATTGAAGTTTTGCTACGGGTTTTAGCATCAACACGCTTAACGATAATTGCTGCATAGGTAGAATGACTACCATCTGCGCTCGGTAAACTACCTGAGACTACTACCGAATACGCCGGAACACGTCCATAATAAATTTCGCCAGTTGTACGGTCATAAATGCGTGTTGATTGGCTGATGAAGACTCCCATGCTGATTACAGAACCCTCTTCGACGATTACACCTTCAACAACTTCAGAACGAGCACCAATAAAGCAATTATCTTCAATAATCGTCGGATTAGCTTGCAATGGCTCTAACACGCCACCAATCCCAACGCCACCGGATAAATGAACATTTTTACCAATTTGCGCGCATGAGCCAACCGTAACCCAAGTATCAACCATGGTTGCTTCATCAACATAAGCACCGATATTGACATAGCTTGGCATTAAAATTGCATTTTTGGCAATATATGAACCTTTACGCGCCAAAGCTCCAGGTACAACCCTGAAACCACCCGCAGCAAAATCTGCCTCGCTATAGTTTTCAAATTTTAGCGGAACTTTGTCATAAAACTTGGTAAAACCAGCTTCAAGCACTTGGTTTTGATTAAGTCTAAATGACAATAAAACTGCTTTTTTAAGCCATTGATGAGTTAGCCATTCACCATTGATTTTTTCCGCCACCCGCGCTTTACCACTATCAAGTAGCTCAAGCGCTGCATCAACGGCTTGACGCAATTGGACATCACTGCTATCTAATTCGGGTAATTTATTAAACGCTGATTCGATAATATTTTGTAACTGCTGCATCTCTAGTACTCCATCCAAAAATTTAATACCGAATTATACCGCAGGTATAAAATATACTCGCAGTATTTGATTTTTGGGTACGAAAGATTGATAAAATTATTTCTATCACGTTCAATAAATCGAAGCGGGGTTTAATTCCCCAATAATATATTTCGCTCATTTAGTAATAATCAGTTTATAATAGCATCTTCTAGCGGGGGTGCGACGCTATAGTCGCTGAGAAAGGAAACATCCTTAACCCTTTGAACCTGATTCTGGATAATACCAGCGTAGGGAGGCTAATCACTATTTCTCATTTCAACACAGATTACCCTCTTTGCGCTTATTTTGTGAAAGTCAACAAAATGAGCATATCAACTAATCATCGTCAATTGCACTTACTTACCGCCTGCCCAAACAGTGAACACAACGAATATTTGAAATTTATCGAACTAAGCGCCAAATCTGGTATCACCCATCTACAATTACGCCAAAAAAACTGGTCATTTAGCAGCTTACTCAGTTTAGGGCGTGAACTACAAGCACTGCTAAAACCATATTCCGTACCACTCATTATCAATGACAACCTTCATCTGGCACTTGAATTAAATGCTGATGGTGTACATCTGGGGCAAAAAGACGGCGATCCTGCTGCTGCCCGCGCTATCTTAGGCGCAGATAAAATCATTGGCGTATCTATCGAAAATACCGCGCAGTTAGAGCAAGCTAATTTGTCACGTTCGCTTAACTATGTTGCTGCCAGTGCCGCATTTCCGAGTAAAAGTAAAAACAACATTGAATATATTTGGGGTCTTGAAGGATTAGATAAATTTTGCCAAAGATCTTATCATCCGGTTATTGCCATAGGTGGGATTAATCTTAGCAATATTGCCGAAGTTGGCGCTACTACAATTAGTGGTGTCGCCGTTATTAGCGCGATTCATGAAGCCGATAACCCAAAGCAATACATCCAAGAGTTAAATCAGCAGCTTAATTATGGAAGAATAAAACATGACTAATCTTTATCAGCAACTTTATGCTACGCATCAACAATTACAACAATCAAAACCGCTAATACTGAATCTAACTAATTATGTCACGCAGGATTTCATGGCAAATGTACTGCTTGCACTAGGTTGCGCGCCAATTATGTCCGAAAGCAGTGACGAGCTCGCAGAATTAACTACTCTTGCACATAGTCTGAACCTCAATATTGGCACACTAAATGCGGAATTTGCGCAGCGCGCCGTAGATGCCGGAAAACTGATGCAGCAGCAAAATAAATGCGTAGTGCTTGATCCAGTTGGCGCTGGAGCAACCAAGAGTAGAACCAAGTTAGCGCAAGAACTCGTACCTTTAGCTAACATTGTCCGTGGTAATGCCAGCGAAATTATGGCACTTAATTCTAGTTCATTCTCCAGCTATGGCGTTGAAAGTAGCGTCGAGAGCCTCAGCGCAATGCTTAGCGCACAAAATATAGTCAAGCAAACGCAAAAAACTATTGTTGTCAGCGGTAAAATTGATTTAATCTATGCCCCACACGCCAATTATCAAAATAAATTTGGGATTGAACTAATGACCAAAGTAACTGGCATGGGTTGTTGTTTAAGTGCGGTAATTGCTGGATTTGCCGCCGTATGTAAAGACTACGCTCTTGCCAGCTATTTGGCAGTAGTTTACTATACATTGTGTGCTGAACAAGCAGCGCTGGATACTTCTGCACCAGCAAGTTTTAAAGTTAAATTCATTGATTGCATTTATCAGCCAGACTGGGCATGGTTTGAAACGCGAATTAAGCAATCTTTTGCCAAGGAGATATAAGCTATGTTGACTAGTGCATTAACTATCGCCGGATTTGATGGTTCAGGCGGTGCTGGATTG
This sequence comes from Burkholderiales bacterium, assembly GCA_019748155.1. GTDB lineage: Bacteria > Pseudomonadota > Gammaproteobacteria > Burkholderiales > UBA11063 > Aquella. Next base: position 11,643 of record JAIEPY010000126.1, read on the forward strand.
CAAGCCGACCTAAAAACATTTTCAGCTTTGGGCTGCTATGGTATGAGTGTCTTAACTGCGCTACCGATTCAAAATACTTGTGGCGTACGCAATTGTTTTAATATGCCCCTTGCTGCAATTGAAGAACAATTAGACGCCATTTTTAGTGATATTGCCCCTAATGCTATCAAAATCGGGATGTTATTTAATCAGGAAATTGTTCACCTCGTCGCAGAATTTCTAGCTAAACATGCCTCAAACATTCCTATCATTTTGGATCCGGTAATGGTTGCTAAAAGTGGTGATTATTTACTTTTGCCTGAAGCAATTGATACGCTCAAGCAGGAGCTAATTCCGCAAGTTACTTTGATTACCCCCAATATCAATGAAGCACAAGCACTCAGTGGCATAGAAATTGAAACGCCTAACGAGATGCTAAAAAGTGCTGAAATTATCCATCAGCTTGGCAATGTAAATGTTTTGCTCAAAGGCGGACATTTAGCTGGCACTTCCTGTGATGATTTACTATTTACTGCTTCTGCGCAATATTGGTTTAAAGCGCCAAGGATTGAAACCATCAATACCCACGGCACTGGCTGTACTTTATCGGCGGCAATCGCAGCTAATTTGGCTCATGGGAATGATTTAATTAGCAGTTGTCAAAATGCCAAAGATTATCTTTATCAAGCCATGTTAAGTTTTAAAGATGTCACCATTGGGCATGGGCATGGACCGGTGAATCACTTTCATCAATGGTGGAACTAGCTACTGTTGTGTGGATGACAATTACAAATAACTTTAAGGAAAAACTAAATATGAAATTTTCACAACTCGCGTGGCAGCAGAATGAGTCTAATTACCAGGCGATTATTCGGCAGCCATTTAATCAAGAGCTGATGAATGGCACACTTGCACGTGATAAATTCGCCTATTATATCGAACAGGATAGTTTCTATCTGCAGCATTTCGCGCGGGTTTTGGCACATATTGCAGCTCGTTTAGATAATAGTCACGATATCCTACAATTTTTAGATTTTGCTAAAGGCGCAATTGTGGCCGAACAGCAAGTCGTACACGAACATTTTCGTCAGCAAATGAATTTAAAAGTTAGCGGACAAATTAGCCCTGCATCGCTGGGATACACCAGCTATTTGCACTTTTGCAGCCACAATCAGGCGGTGGAGGTTGCGATTGCCGCAGTCTTGCCCTGCTTTTGGATTTATTATCAATTAGGTTGTCATATTCAGCAATCTTCTGCCGCGAATAATCCATATCAGCTGTGGATTGATAATTATGCCGGTGAAGATTTTGCACGTGGGGTTAGCGCCGCGATTGAGATATGTGATCGCTACTATGCTCAGGCAAGTCCAGCAGTACAACAGCAGATGTTAGCAGCATTTGCCACTAGTGCCCGCTGGGAATATTATTTTTGGGAAGATGCTTATCACCAACGCCAGTTTTTGCTCTAATTAAATACAACGTAATCCGTGATTTCCAACAAGATACCATCGTTTAATACATTTTTTGGCATTAAACGATTATAGCCTAGTGCAATCAGCTTATCATAGAGCGCTTTACGATTATAGACGCCAAATTTGGGAAATAGCTGTTTGTTAAACATTTGATCCAACGAATTTTTTGAAATCCGCTTGGATTCAATCTTACTAAGTATTTCTGCAATCGATTTACTATCTAAATTCAGTAAAAAGAAGAAAATAGTTTGTTTCTCCCGTTCAGTAAGTACAACATCACCAAGTATTGGTACACTTAACTCACCTGATTTATAATACTGTGCCATAATGCTGGATAAATTAAAAATTTCCAGATTATGAATTAACCCCAGAATTCCAACAATATTATTAGTAGTTGGATTAATTATTGGGGATAAATTTGCTACCAGCATTTTTGCTCCGGAATCAGGAAAAGAACGCACAGCCAAAAGTTTCACAATTCTGCGCTCACTGATTGCCAATCGACGATAGAGATTAATGCGAGGATCTTGTAGTATCTTCTTTTTTTCGCTTTCAGTTATGCCAAAACTTTCATTAAACTGGGAGATAAACCGCGGTTGCAAATCCAAGCCAACAACTCCACCAACATAACCCAAACCATGATTGATGACTACTTCGACACTCTTGATATATTCGTCTAAAAATTGCTGATCAGTTAAAACTGATTCCATAACGTTCCTCATTCCATAGATATAATCTAGCTATTTTACAATAAAATAAAGGTAAGTAAAAACTTAGTTGTGATCGATATCAACCCGAAATAGAAATGTCACTTAGCTGAAATAGAAATGTCACCACCATAGTAATATCTAAGGTGTAAAAT
>JAIEPY010000037.1 GCA_019748155.1 Burkholderiales bacterium
GACTCCAATTTTTAGTTACAAATTATAGCTCAAAATTAAGCTTTCAAGTGGTGCATCTCACCTCAGCGGATGCAAACAGGCCAAACATTATCAAGCGCACCAATTATAGATGGAAAAATAAACAATGGATATGCATTACTAAAACAAGCACCATCACAAGCTGGCTGTACCTGTTATTGTCATTCAGATTATTCACCAAAATCACTCACTATAACGTACGCAATAAATTTACCACATCAAAAGCCGCATAGCTCCAAATAATATCCGCACCAGCACGTTTGAAACAAAACATGCTTTCAAGTAAGGCGGCATTATAATCAATTACCCCCTTTTCCGCAGCAACTTTGAGCAGCGCATATTCGCCACTCACATGATATACCGCTGTTGGTAGCTTAAACTCTTGTTTAACCCGATAGAGAATATCCAAATAAGGCATACCTGGTTTAACCATTACGATGTCAGCACCTTCAGCAATATCCAGCGCAACTTCACGCAGCGCCTCATTACCATTGGCCGGATGCATTTGATAACTAAACTTATCTGACTTGCCCAAATAACTACCCGAACCGATTGCATCACGAAATGGTCCATAAAATTTGGAGGCATATTTAGCCGAATATGCCATAATGCCGGTATTATGTAGACCTAGCCGTTCCAGCTCATGACGAATAATACCAATGCGACCATCCATCATATCCGATGGACAAACAAAATCTGCACCCGCAGCTGCATGTGATAAAGCCTGCTTTAAGAGCACGTCATTAGTGATATCATTCGTTACATAGCCAGCTTCGTTGATAATGCCGTCCTGACCATGGATCGTATACGGGTCAAGGGCAACATCAGTAAAAACGCCTAAGCCTGGAAACTCTGCTTTAAGCGCACGCACCGCACGTTGTACCAAACCATCTGAATTATAACTTTCACTAGCCAGATTATCTTTATCACTCTCAATAAACGGAAATAGCGCAATTCCCTGTATCCCGAGCATAACCGCACGTTCAGCGATAACCAATAAACGATCAATACTCACCCGGAATTGTCCGGGCATCGAACCAATTTCTTCCTCACGCTTTTGTCCATCAAGAACAAAGACCGGATAAATTAAATCATTGGCAGTAACCCAGTTTTCCTGAGTTAAATTACGGATAAATGGCGCTTGACGATTGCGCCGCATACGGGTATATGGATAAGAAACATTCATGGATTATATATCCTCCTAATCATTATATTCTAAAATAGCAAAGACTGGATAACCTTGCTCTTTAATTAGCTGACTGCCATTTAGATATAACAAATCGCTAACCACCGCACACTCGGCTACTTCAGCACCTAACTCAGTGATTAAAGTACATGCTGCGAGCATCGTACCACCTGTTGCAATCAAATCATCAATCACCAAAACTTTATCGCCCTGATGTACCGCATCAATATGCATTTCCACGGTATTAATATCACCATACTCCAAAGTATAGCTTTTGGAGACAGTAGTATATGGCAACTTACCTTTTTTACGAATTGGCACAAACCCAATCCCTAATTCATAAGCCACAATTGGCCCAAAGATAAAACCACGTGCATCTAAACCAGCTACCGTAGTAATACCTTTACCACGATAACGTTCGACCATAATATCAACCACCGCACGAAAAGCTTGTGGGTCTTTAAGCAAGGTAGAAATATCGCGAAACATAACCCCTGGCTCAGGCCAATTGGGGATATCACGAATTGAATCGCGAATCATTGCTAAAGTTTGTTGGTTATATGCCATAATTTACAAATCCTAGTAAGTTATTTATTGATAGTTGTCTTTACGATGGACACCGCTTCATCACAACGGCGTTTTATTTCAGCAAAATCGTGCGCTGCGGTTAATTTAGCTTCTACGATAGAAGATAAACCTACGGCAAAAATATTCGGGAGCTCCAAGTATTTCTGCATATTGTCAATAGTTACACCACCAGTTGGGCAAAATTTAAGTTGTGGTAGCGGAGACGCTAATGCTTTAATGACATTATAGGCATTATATGGTTCAGCTGGGAAAAATTTAACGTGATTAATCCCATTGTTAAGTGCATCCATTGCCTGTGATGGTGTACAAATACCGGGAATAAAGCGTACTTTGTCAGCAAACTCTTTGCCAATGGTGAATAATTCCTCAGTAACTCCAGGGGAAATAATATATTGTGAACCTGCTTCGTAAGCTTGCAGGAAATTTTCCCGAGTAAGAATAGTTCCAGCTCCGACCACCATCTCTGGTAACTCTTTGGCAATTTTGGCAATAATCTCTAACGCATTAGCTGTACGTAGAGTAATTTCCATATTGTTAATGCCAGCAGATAATAACGTCTCTGCCAAAGGAATCGCCGCGGCTACATCATTAATTACCACTACTGGTACTATTTTATTGCTGGCAAAAACTTGCTCCATTGTTTTCATTATTAACTTCCTTATCTCAGTTTATTTTGCATTACGATATCTGATAACTTAACTGCTTTTTTCGCACGTTCAGTCATTTCAGAATAGTTTTTAGCCGCTATTAATTTAGAATCCGCGATTGAAGATAATCCAACCGCAACAACATTGTCTAGTGCCAAATATTTTTCCATATTTTCAAAATTAATCCCACCATTTACCGCAAACTTAGCTTTTGGAAATGTATGAGCATAAGTCTTGAGTAATTCATAACCATTCAAAACTTCAGCTGGAAATAGGTTCATTACCTCAAAGCCACGTGATAAAGCATCCATAATATGTGATGGCATAAGCATACCCGGTAAAAAATGCGCATCATTATAACGCGTACGCGCCGCAGTGAACAGCTCTGGCGTAATCCCAGGAGACGAAATAAATTTAGCTCCAGCGATACTCGCATTCAAGAAGCCTGCGGCATCCATAATACCTGCTACTCCAACCGTAATGTCAGGTAATTTGCTGTTGATGTACTCAACCGCAGCCAAAGATTTAGCAGATAACAACCTAACCGCAATAACGTTAATTCCTCCATTTAATAAGGCATTACAGACTGGTTCAATTATTTCTTGACTTTCAAGGCTAACGGTTGGGACAATTTTCTTTTGTCCAAATATTTGTTCAATTGTTCTCATCTAATCAATCCTTTCTCAAAATAAGGTAGCGCCATCTTCAGAATCGCTCAGGTTAGGGCGCAATTTATTAAATAATTCTCGCCCAAAATTAACTTGATTCGCACTTAAGTCAGGAGTATTTCCAATACGTTGCGCTAGTTCATCATCAGAAACATGCAGTTGCAAAGTTCCATTTTCTAAATCTAACTCGATAATATCACCATCAAGCACTTTAGCAAAATTACCACCACTTAGCGCTTCCGGTGTCATGTGAATTGCATTAGGTACTTTTCCTGATGCACCCGACATCCGTCCATCTGTTACCAAAGCCACTTTATAACCTTGGTCTTGAAGTGAAGCCAATGCTGGCGTTAAACCGTGTAATTCTGGCATGCCATTAGCTTTAGGCCCTTGGTATTTCAGCACTACCACTACATCATGGTTTAATTTACCCTCTTTGTAGGCAGCCAATACTTCATCTTGACTATGAAAAACACTGGCTGGTGCTTTAACATAGCGATATTCAGCCGCAATAGCCGAAATTTTACTCACGCTACGCCCCAGGTTACCGCTAAGTAAGCGCAAACCGCCTTCATGACTAAATGGTTCATCTTTAGAACGCAAAATAGTATTATCTAAATTAAACGCGTCTGTCCACTCAAGTTGTTCATTATTTAAACCTGGTGTTTTGGTATAAGCAGTTAAACCATTACCAACTACCGTTTTTACATCATCATGTAAATAACCACCAGCGAGCAATTGTTCCATAATATAGGTCATGCCACCAGCTTCATGGAATTGATTGACATCCTTGGCGCCATTGGGATAAACTTTAGCTAATAATGGTACAGCTTTAGATAAATCATTGAAATCATCCCAAGTTAATGAAATTCCTGCCACCTTAGCAATTGCCGGGATATGTAAGGTATGATTAGTCGAACCACCAGTTGCTAATAATCCAACGATACCATTAACAATGCTTTTTTCAGTTACAATCTCACATAATGGTGTGAAATTGTCACGTTGCGCAGTATTTTTAACAATTTGTGCTGCGGCATAATCAGTTAATTTTCTACGCAGTGGTGTGTTAGGCGTTACAAAAGCAGCACCGGGGATATGCAAACCCATCGCTTCCATTAGCATCTGATTGGTATTTGCCGTACCGAAGAAAGTACAGGTTCCTGCAGCATGGTATGATTTAAATTCAGATTCAAGCAATGCTTCTTTACCGACTTTACCCTCAGCAAATAATTTACGCGTTTCCGCTTTGTCTTTATTTGATATCCCACTAGGCATCGGACCGCTTGGGATAAAGATTGTTGGCAGGTAGCCATAGGCTAATGCTCCAATCAAAAGCCCCGGTACGATCTTATCGCAAATACCAAGACAAATCACACCATCAAAAACATTATGTGATAGCGAAATCGCGGTACTCATAGCAATAATATCGCGTGATAACAAAGATAGCTCCATTCCAACTTGCCCTTGCGTAACGCCATCACACATTGCCGGAACGCCACCGGCTACCTGAGCAGTTGCATTTTGTCCAATAATTGTATCTTTCAGAATTTCAGGATAACGATAGTATGGTTGGTGAGCGGAGAGCATATCATTGTAGGCAGTCACAATTCCGATATTAGGACTTTCGATATTTTTAAGACGAATTTTGACCTTGTTATCTTCAGCGGCTGCGACATGGGCTAAATTGGTACATGCCAATTGGTCACGCTTAACACGTTTGCCATACTGCTCTTTCATTCGCGCTAAATAAGCCGCACGAGTTTTAGCACTGCGCTCAATAATTCTTTGGGTTACTTGTTCAACTACTTTGTTCAGCATAATTCACCTGTGAAAAATTTTTTAGAGTAAATAATATAATATGTGCCGCAATGGCAAGAATAATTATGGTTAATGCTAATGGCATTACACTTGTTGGATTAAAGAGATTAATTATTGCGGTTATTACGGCAGATCCTGCTACACTACTAAAACTAAATAGTGCCGAAGCGCTGGCAAAATTGTCATTAATCGAAGACATAGCTAGAGCTGAAGCATTGGCAAATACCAGCCCACTCGCAAAAAAGATCAAGCCCAAAACCAAGAAGAATTGTAGTTTACTAAGTATGTCATTAAGCGCAAAGCTGAACAATATAAATCCGCTACATAAAACTAAGAATACACCAAGCTGCAAAACTTTTTCTAAGCCATAGCGTACTAAATAGGAATTAATATAACAACCAGCAACATAAAACCCAGATAAAAATAAAGCTAATAAGCCAAAATCATCAGGCGTAAGTCCTAAACGAGTTTCCCAAATAAATGCTGCAACGGCCAGATAAGCCATAAACACCGAATACATTAATGTAGCGATCAGGTTATAATGCATATACTCACGGTTGATACAAATTACTTTATAATCACGAAACATGTTTTTAAGGTTAAATTTTCGTATTTGTGCAACAGCTCTAAAGGGAAACTTCCACGCAACAGCAAGAGATACAAGATTAAACAGGAACAAAAAAACAAAAATCGCGCGCCAATTAAAGTGATGTTGAATTACTCCACCTAAAAAAGGCGTTACATCAACACTTAGCGCAAAGGCCATGCTTAAATACGAAGAATATTTGGCAAATTCTTTGCCTTCAAAATGATCGCGCAATAATGCACGCCCAATGCCATTGGTACTACTAAAACCAAAACCTTGAACAAAACGGTAGAAGATAAACGCGTATACGCTATCGCTATAAAGACAACCGACAGTTCCAAGTAAGCCAACTACCAAGGCAATCATAATAACCTTGCGGCGCCCGTAACAATCGGCTAAAGAGCCGAAAAATAAAGCTGGAGCCAGAGAGCCAAAAATAAAAGCAGTAAACGAGTATTGAATCAGTGTGTCACTAGCGTGGAAACTAGCGCCAATGAAAGGCAGAGCGGGGATATACATTTCAGCAGCAATTGCACCTATGGTCGATAAGATCAGAGTCAATGCCAGTAATTTAAACATTCAAATATCCGCCTAGTATAAAATGCAATTTTATAGATCATAGGAGAATATTATACTACCAATACAGCTCGTGCTCTGGCTTAATTTATTGCACCTACACGGTATGATTTTAATAAGCAAATTCGATTGTATATGTACGGCTCCATTTTGCATTCGGCTGAATAGTTTCAATAGCGGCTTTATTGTTTATATCACCATTAAAGCCCAGATCATCACTACGTCCGCACCAGGGCTCTAAGCAAACATAATCTGCACCTGGCTTTGACCAGATACCCAACCAAGGAAAGCCACCTAGAGATACTCTGATGGAACGTCCACTATCACTTTCAACCAGGCTCACGCTTTCACCTTTGTAGCCTGTAAAAACCAAAGCATCGTCATCAAAGATATGCTCATCCAGATTAAACCCAGTAAAATTGTGCTCAGTTGTCTCGCCAGTATAAAAAGCTTCTGAAGTTATCTCATGCCGTAGTAAATTTTCCAGTTGTTCAAAACGAATTTCATAATCAGTAATCTGATGTTTATCATCAAAAGGACAGGCAAACGCCGGATGTGCACCAACACTAAAATATGCAGTTTGTTGATCAAGGCTATGAACCGTGTAGGTAGTATGTAAAGTTTTGTCAATCAATTTATAATTGACAAAAAAATCAAGATTAAATGGATAACGTTTTGTATCAGCAGCCCACGTATTTAGCAACAATGTCACTTCATCACTTTTGTTCTCAAAGATGCTAAATACTGAATGACGTGCAAAGCCATGGTTACCTAAACTATAACGTTCCCCAGCAAGTTTAACCTGATTTGCAGTAGTCTTACCAACTACTGGAAACAATACCGGAGAAATCCCTGCCCAAACCTCCGGATTACCATTCCACATGTATTCATGATTACTTACTCTATTTCTGACACTGCGAACCTCAGCACCAAGTAGTGCAATCCTAACTTGCAAATTTTGATTTTGAATTGTGACTTGTGACATAAATAAACCCATTACTGGTTAAATATCGTGGCTATCGCCAAATTTTTTGCTCTTAGTTAATTGGCTTTCGGCTAAATAACCACCGCCTAAAACCTGATAAAGATTGACGATACTATTTAGCTGCTGAATTTTAATTTGATTTAAGTTCGCTTTAGCATAATCAACATTCAGTTTAAATCCTAAAGTATCAGAGAATGCAGCAGAGCCTTGTGCATATTGCTTATTCGCAATTTTTTGCAAATTCTGAGCTTTTTGTAGAGCAATGTTTTGCTGACTGGCTACCTTATCCAAGCTATCATGATTAGCTAAACCATTATCAACCTGTGAAAATGCCGTTCTAACCGTCTGAACATAGTTATAATATGCAGTATAGTAACTACCACGTGCTTTATCAGCTTCAGCATATAACCCCATGTTAAATAGCGGCATTGCTGCGCCTAATTGCCCGACCCAGAAATCAGCACCAGCATTAAAGAGATTACTCAACTGTACTGAACCCTGACCAAGCACACCAGTTAGACTGATTGACGGGAAAAACATTGAAGTTACTGCACCGATATTTGCATTATTAATTTGTAATTGATATTCTGCTGCCACTATATCCGGACGCGATTTTAAAACACTTGATGGTAAATTAACTGGCACTATTCCACTAGTCGTAACTTGATCAAAATCACGATTGGTTTTAATTTTACCCGGGTTATTGTTAGTTAATACCTGCAAAGCATTTTCGGTTTGAGTTATATCATTTTCAATTTTGGGAATATTACCTTCTAATCCAGCGATATACTGATCAATACCTTCCAGATTCAAATCGGAGATGCTACCATTTTGATACTGAATCAAATTATATTTGCGCATTTCTTTGGCATCCGCAAGTAGTTCTTGCTGAAGTTGCAATTGTTTATGTAAACCTAATAAGCTAAAATAACTACCCGCAACTTGCCCGATCACACCAAGCGCAACTGCATTGGCAGATTGTTTCTGCATTTCCAGACTTAATTTAGCAATTTGATTTTGTTTAACCAATTCAAATACATTTAAGGTATAACTAGGCATAAACCCAGCTGCATAGCCATCGAAATTCTGTGGGTTATTCTGACTAAAATTATTTGCCAGAAGATAGGAGCTAGTATTTTGAAAGCCCGGATTAAAGGATTGCCCAGTAAAACCAACCCCGCCCATGCTAACTGTTGGCAACCACCCCATCTGAATTTTTTTGAGTGACGCCTGCGCCTGCATGATATTGCCCATCGCCATTTGCAAGTTATTATTATTTTGCAATGCGCTTTCAATTAGCTGGTTCAGCTGTGGATCATTAAACTTTTTCCACCATGCCATTTCAGCTAGATTCGTGCTTTCAATATGGATGTTTTTATCAGTGGCACTCCATTTTTGCGGTGAATTTATCTGCGGCTTGACATAATCTGGTCCCAGTAAACCACAACCAGTTAGGATACCACTGGCTACAACCAGTATAATTTGCTTAATTTTCATAGTCGTCATGCCCTATTTAGTGGTATCAATAGTAACTTTGCTGCTAGCACCAACGCGAAGGGGGAACTGTACATCATCATCAAGTTTTACTCGCACAGTAAAACGCTGGGTAACTTTCACCCAATTACCCGTGGCATTTTCAGCAGGCAATAATGAGAATGTATTACCACTGGCATAGCTGATACTTTGCACCACACCATGATATTTATGCTCATACATATCCAATTCAATACTCGCGCCTTGCCCGGCTTTGATTCGTTTGAGCTGCGTTTCTTTAAAGTTAACATCCACCCACCAGCTACTATTATCAACCAAGCCAAAAAGCTTTTGTCCCGGCGAAACAAATTCTCCGGTTTGTAGGTTGATATTACTGATATAGCCATCTACCGAGGCACGCAACTGAGTATAGCCATTATTATTTTGGGCATTTTCCACACCATTTTTTGCTAAATCAATCTGCGTTACGGCTGCCTGATACTGCGTATTTGCCTGTGCTAAAGCTACGTTCGCTTGATCTAAAGTTTGTTTGGCTTGAGTAGCCTGAGTTTGATATTTTTGCATATCCTGCAATGAACCAGCTTTTTGCTGATATAGATTGGTATAACGCGTAGCCATTTGTGCCGCAAACTCATATGCCGATTTAGCACTTGCTACGCTTGCTTTGGCATTATTAATCATTTGCTGGGTATTAGCTGCCTGTTGTTTCGCAAACGTAAGATCCTGCTGCGATTTACTTAGTGCCAGACTATAATCCTGTGGGTCAATCTCCACCAACAAATCCCCCTTATGTACCAGCTGATTTTCTTTGACATAAACATGTTCAATATAGCCACCAATTTTTGGTGCTACATTAATTAAATTAGCATTAACATAAGCATTATCCGTACTGGGATATACTTGAGAATAGTGATAGTAACCATAGACCCCGCCAGCAGCAAGTACAATTACCACTATTCCAGCAAACAAATGTTTCCGTGATTGAGAGTTTTTTTCAGCCATATTTTTATTCCTAAGTTAGTTTTATTATTTAATGATATCAAACACACAAATTTTAAATATCGTTTTATTAGTCCATGTGTACGGGAGCACCTGCCGCAGGACGTTTCAAAAGAAACGGTAACCACAAAATCAATAACATTCCACAGCCAAAGGCAAAGAATGAATCCAGATAACTAACCAACGCACCCTGCCCCATTACCTGGGCTTGAGCCAACATAGTTTTACTTTGCTGTGGCACCCCGCTTAGATTCTGAGACCACCATAAGTAACCGCGCTCATATGGTGAAACGTGAGCACCCATATCATGGTAAGTAACTTGCATTTGGTGGGAAACAATCGTCGAAGATAAAGACGTCCCAACCGAACTGGCAATATTTCTAAAAAAATTAAATACTCCGGAAATATCGCTATGTAAACTCTGAGGAACATCAATAAAAACAATCTGCATAATTGGAATAAAAAACGCCATCATGCCAGCCCCCTGAATCAGCATCGAGCAAATTATATAGCTCTGGCTTACCATTGGTGCGTAGCTTGAGAGCATAAAGCAACCAATACCAAACATAAGTAAACCCGCAAACATAACCCTTCTTGCATCTACTTTACCGATCAATTTAGCCACAATCGGCGCAATAATAAATGCAATTAGCCCGCGCGGTGCTGTAATATAACCAGCAGTATCAACCGGATAGCCAAAGCTCTGTTGTAACATAGTCGGAAAATACGCCAACGATGCCGATGCCATCAGCATGAACATAAACATTGAAAGACAACATAATACAAAATTCGCATTTTTGAAAATTTTGAAATTAATAACTGACTTACCTAAGAGACCGCGCCAGACAAAGAAAATCAGTAAAACTACTGCTATTGTGAGGACTATCACCATTTCCATTGAATCAAACCAATTATTGGTATTACCCTCATCAATGAAATATTCTAAGCAACCAACACCAAGAGCCATAAACGCAAAACTCAGATAATCAATTTTGACATCATCGTGTTTATCGTTATTCATATAGCGCCAGATTAGTAAAAAGCCAGCAATACAAATTGGTACATTGACATAAAAGCACCAACGCCAATCAAGATTTTCAGCTAAGGCACCACCAAAAACGGGTCCAATGATAGGTCCCATTACGACACAAAGGCTAAATACCGTCATCATTTTAGGCTGCTCTTGAGGGGTGAAACTACGCGAAATATAGGATTGAGCAATTGATGGTAAGAAGGCACCCCCAACCCCTTGGACTAGACGGAAAAAAATCATTTCGTTCAGTGAGGTTGACATACCGCAAAAAACAGAGGAGATTCCAAAGATAACGACAGAGGCTAAAACAACATGTTTCATACCAAATTTACGGGTTACCAGGCCGGTTAAAGGAATACATACTGCTGCGGCAACAATGTAGCTGGTCATGGTGAGTGAAACTTCACTTAAATTAGCACTAAGTGAACCCATAATATGCGGAATTGCTACGGCAACAATCGTTAAATCAATAATTTCCGCAAGTGCCAACAAACTCACCGCGTAAGCAACTAGTGTGCGTGGCTCTAGCCAGAAGTTAATATTACTTTGTGGAGTAGGAAATTCGGAAGTTGATTGCATGAAAAATGCCTTATACTGTTTGGCTACAAAATTTGAATTGCGATATTTTAAAACAAATGTTTGACATCTGTCAATTCTATTTCAACACCCCCATTTGTAAGCCTGCAGTTATCAAGCAGCATAAGCAAGATACAATATATAACTGGTGCTGTTATTTGCTAACGCAACTGCCTGATTCATTCGGGTTCCCGTTACACTTAATTTGATATTTTGTTCCATCATTATCAACGGCTGAACAATTTGGAATACCACTTTCACTTATTAAACACGCCAGTGTCATTGATTCGTTTCGGTTATCTTTGATATTACACAGAAGTTTGTTATTACTTTTAGACAGATCACAACTCATCATAAATGAAGTTCCATCAGAAGATTTACCTTGGCAAGAAGTATTACCCTTTTTATCTTGCGCACAGCTAAAGCCTAATTTGGCAGCAACTTTATCAGTGTAATTGCCAGCGCAAGAGGTAGATCCATTTCCACTATGAGTGCAATCCAAATTCATTACCTCAACGCCACTTTCACGAGCATTACATTTAGTCAAACCAGATTCACTTTTAGAACACTGTGTCACTACTTCAGCATTTGCGGAAGATAATAATAATATTCCACCAATAGCAATATAAGTAATTTTTTTAAACATTAGACAATACCTTCTTAATTATTCCACGGTAATTTTGCAATTATTTTTTCAAGAACACATTCTCCAGTCAAGCTTGCCACCAAAAGCACCATACCAACCAAGATATCAAACATATAGCACCACTGTGAAAAAGAGTTACCTAAAATTACGCCAATCAAACTCGTGATCGCTAAAAGAAATTGCGCTTGACGACGTGGGCTTATATTATGAGAAGGCATATTTATCTCTTGATTAGACTGCTGCATTTTATCCATTATTTTAATTCCTCTAAATTTATTTACAAAAAATTTGTTTAAGCGTGCTTAAAACCTCAATGACCGCATCATTAGCTAATGAATAATAAATAGTTTGCGCCTCTTTTCGGGTTTTTACTAGCTGTTCAGCTCGAAGTACCGCCAAATGTTGCGAAAATGCAGATTGACTAAGCAATGAGCGGCGTGAAAGCTCGCCGGCACTGATTTCACCAGTGGTTAAATGGCATAAAATTAATAACCGATCTTTATGTGCCATGCGCTTTAGAAGAGCTACCGCTAATCCAGCATTCTCCTGAAGCTCTTGTAATTCATTAATATTCATAATTACCACCAGATTAAAAATAACTTGATTCCATTATTTTAGTTTTAGCTAAACTAAATTGTCAAGTTTTGTAGTCTGTCGATCTGACAATAACCCTTTTTTATCAGTTTAGCCGCCGCGTTGTCCCAACAATTGCCTTAAGAACTCAACTTGTCAAGTTTTAGTGGTATGCTGCAAAATATGTAAACAACCCGACTAACGCTTATAATTTATGAGTTATAATATTGATATTACCGCTTCTAGTAAAGTTCTATTTTTAAGGGGCTAAATATTATGAATACAGCCATTTTTACTAAATATCTCGGCTTATTTCTCACTTTCAGTAAAATAGGGCTATTTTCATTTGGTGGTGGTAATGGAATTATAGAAATCATAAGATACAATACGGTAGATATGAAAGGATGGGTAACGCTACAAGAGTTTAACTTAATAACTGGTGTATCGATTGCATTACCTGGTCTAAATGCGCTTAATATTAGCTGTATAATTGGTTATAAAGTTGCGGGGATTGTTGGTGCAATTATTAGCATGTTAGCTCTTGTACTTCCCTCATTAATAGTTGTTGTAACCTTTTATGAATTAATGCTTGATTTTATGAGTTCTCAAGCACTTAAATCATTTGAAACTATTATGCAATATGCAGTAATTGTACTAGTAGCTAAATTTATTTATACTACTTCATCAAATCTAATATATCAGGATAATATTTCATTTATATTAACAATATTAAGTATCGCATTTTTCATTGCTTTGACAATATTCAAGCTTGATACTTTACTGTGCTTAATTATCTTTATTACTGTAGCTTCATTTGCAAATAGGTTGTAGTCATTATGAATCCAATAGCTAGAATAATTGAACTTAGAGTTTTTACCTTATATTCTAACTTCCCTATATTAAAAACTTACATGAGAAACTTATGGGCAATTGCTAAAAGCTCGGAAAAGATTATTGATACTTACCTTAAAGATGTAATTAATGTAACACCAGGCTTACCCGAAATTTCAACTGGAGATATATTAAAAATTAGAAATAACGTAGTTAAATACAAAAAATTAATTTATGAAGGAAACGGTATAAATATTTTTCAAAAGCAAAAAACACTACAGTCAAATTTTGATATCTCAAAATGTATCCAAATACCAATAGCTAAAAAGCGGAGAATATATACCTTACCTGATAAATCCAAACTTGAAATTGCAAAAATAGAAGTATTTAAAACTAAATATTATACCGTATGTATAGAATCAGAAGACATCAGTGAATTTATTTATCTATATAACAAATTTAAAATGGATGGTCTATTGCAAATTGCGTTAAAAAATACTGCTGGACAGGTTATAAATGGTTATAATCAGTTTATTCATAATCTAACCATAAACCGTATGCCAAATTATTCTGTGGAATAAAACAGGATATTTATTTCAAATATCTTACAATCATCACCCAATAACAGATGGAATAAACCGCTTACTCCAAAAGATCTTAGTAGTATATATCTTGTGCACTATAAACTACGCAGTCACTCCCATAATAAACTGTAATTAAACAATATTTATAAATTTTCACAACACAATATTATTTAACTAATCTATTACAAGGGAACACATATAATAGTGGCTGATTTATTTTCCAATGGAGTTAATCTTGACACAACGATCTATAGCTATAAAACAAATACTATCAGCAGCAATCTTCGCCATAATTAGTAACTCATATGCTGATGGATTAAATCCGATGACTAGATCATCACCAACAGAATCGAATGTCTCACTAAGTGAATCTGATATTAAGCTGCTCAAAAAAATAGCAGAAAAAGAAAAACTTAGTGCATACTCTGGGGATCTGGGTACCGCACCAAAAAATAAAACCGTCTCCGCAACAGGTGCTGCACTTGAGGAAACACCCACCGGACCACAGCTGTTCCTTTTTTGGACGCAAACTCTAGCCAATGGGTTTTATTATGAAGGACGCATCTATGGTAAATACAATATGCGCACGCAAAATCCAGCATTTCCTGATGTCCCACCTTCGGCAGAAAATAACCCTCAAGGTTATAAAGGCGTAATTAAGCTTGGATATAATTTCCATGTTACGTCAATTTATGACATTACCCCATACCTGCGTCTTGAAGCTGGACATGATATGAGCCTAGTCTATGAGGATACTAACGGCAATTACATTCACTCCAATAATTACGCGATTTTGTCTGGTTTCAAACAAACCTTTAAGGTAACGCCAATCTTTGCACCCTATATTGATATTTATGGCGGAGTATCACAAGTTAATCTGACGGGAAACATGACCGAAGGTGCTGCAGCTAATCAAGTGCAAACTGCATCGGTTCAGCAATTACAACTCACTACCGAAATGGGTACTTCAATAAAAATATCTGAACATCAAGCAGTAATTCCGTATATACAATTTATTTATACAGCCAATAACCCTGACGCAACAGCGTCTGCATCATATAATAATGGTGGGTTTAATATTAGCTCACTGACCTCCAGTCAACAAGTTTATGCAATCAAATATAGTTATTCATGGTAGCTATACACAATAAAAAACAAAGACAAGTGTTAACCCGAAATAGAAATGTCACTTGATGGGGCGTGACAGCCCACTGAAGAAATGGTGATTTTAAAAAAATC
>JAIEPY010000089.1 GCA_019748155.1 Burkholderiales bacterium
TCAGGTCTTGCGCTGTTTACGGTTAATTATACCAGCACAGGGCAAACTCCTGCTGGAAGTGTAAATAGTAATATTAATTGGAATGTTCAGGGTTATGCGCAAAGTATTTCGATAGAAAGTTACACCGTCGTTAATAGCGGCACTTATTCTGGTAATGGTATTGAACAAAACCCGTATATATTTTCTGGTAATAGTAACAATGCAAGTTATTTTCTGGTAATAGTAACAATGCAAGTATGTCAATAGGGATAACTTATAAAAATACAGGCAATTCAGATTTAAAATTAATGGGGATCCAAGATAGTAATAGTCCTTATGCTTGGCAAATTGATATGGATACTATTTCAGATTGTTACATTGGCTCTACGTTAGCAGTTGGTAGTTCTTGTACTTTATATTATTTTAATAAATTATCAACAAACATTTTGGCAATCGGATCTGTTGGTGCAGTTTATACAGAGAACTTGACAGTACCAACACTAATTTATCAAGATGCGACGAATTCCAATATCCAGTTTAATGCACAAGCAAACTTGCCTACTGGAGGTACAACAATTTATGCACAAGCAAATCAGGCTACTCTAGCTAATACTATTACCATAAATGAAGCAGGTACGGCAAATGAGAGCGTTACAATAAGTCATACTTTAGCTAATGCTACTGGCTACGATGATGTTTTTGTCACTACACAAATGGAGAGCTATCTAACATCTGGAGTTTACTCACCAACATGTTCCTCAAGCAGTATGAATGAAATTCTTACACAAACCTGTACGCTTAGCGCAAATCAATTATCAGGTTCAGGCACTTATATGGTTAATCAAACATTACTTAATCCCGATACTAACCTAACTCTAACCGCATTATTTAGTACCAATGTACCTGGACAAGGGTTAGTCCTTTCCATGAATCCAATCTCCGCAACCGCTAATTTAGGCTTGGCACCATTTCCTAATTATGTATTTATCGTTGATAGTGGAGATGCGGCTGGTGGAATTACTCAATGCATAGCTGATTCAAATAGCGGAGAAATAAGTAATTGTAGTCTGGCTATTAGCTCGGGTTTTGCAAATCCACGCCAAATTGCTCTTTATAATAACTTTGCCTATGTAACTAATACCACGGGCACGGTTAGCAAATGCCCACTTAGTTATAGTGGAATTGGCACATGCACGAGTGCTAGCTCTGGATTAACTAATGTTAATGGAATTGTATTTAATGATAATTATGTTTATGTCACTAGTCATATGGATACAGCTAATACTATTCAAAGATGTTTAGTATCAAACTCTGATGGTAGCTTAAGTAATTGCTCTATAGTACAAACCTATAACGCTTTGGATGGATTATCTGGGATGACTATCAACAATAGTTATTTGTATATTACGAGTAAGATTAATGACAGCTATGGCATCCAAATCTGCACAATTGGATCTCCTAATGGTGAATTATCAAATTGTTCACAATATTCACCAAAAGATGGAGATGATTACAAGCTATTTAATAACCCAACATCAATAACAATTAATAATGGCTTTGCCTACGTAACTAATTCCTCTCGCGGAGGTGATGACTACCCTAGCTATGTTATTCAATGTACTGTAAACCCAAATGGTAGCCTGTCTAATTGCGCGGGCTTAAATACGGATGAAGGGTTTTATCTGCCAAGCGGAATTAGCATTGCTAACAACATTGCCTATATAACTAACACTAGTGCAAATTTTATCTCTAGTTGCCCCATTACTCCAGTAACAGGGACATTGACTAGTTGTTTAAGCGGCGAAGCTAACTTGAATGCTCCATTTGGAATTGCAACTAGTTTCCCATAAGGTTAGTTTATACAAAAAACATAGTTGAGCTTATCTTTTTATAAAATATTAGCTTGAGATTACTTAAGCAAAAGGATCCATGCTAAACTGAAGTATAATATTTATCCGTTATTTAGTTTAGTTATTCTTATTAGGTTATTAAAATGAAGAAGTTGTTATCTTTCCCAAAAAGCAAGTTATTATCTGTATCAATTGTGCTAATTATCTCTGCGACTGTTACTGCATGTAGTGGCTCAGGTGACGTTATTGATAATGGTGGAGTAGCTCCTGCCATTAGCCCAACTCCAATCACAATAGATAATGCTGGAGTCATCCCAGTTTTTGGCAATAGCTCAACTTCAACTGTCGTATATGTTCACAATAACAGTAACACTACAATAAGTGAGATTACTTACAATGTAATTGAGCAAAATGCGAATAAGGAAATTAGTTTAAGTAGCAAATTACTAACTCAGTTGAATACTAATAAAACTCTAAGCAGCATTATTGATGGTAGCCAGTGTTCTGAAATAGCAGCGAGTCAATCTTGCCCACTCACAATTACAACTCCAATTTTAGGCGCTGCAAACATTCAGGGTTCATTCCAAATAACAGCTACTTACAGTCAAAATAATCAGCCTAAAACATTTAGCCAATTAATTAATTATGCCAAAGTAGAGAACAACCTCCAGCCAGCTGGTGCAAAATTCCAATCTGGAGTTAGTATCTCAGGGTATGGAAATCAGAATGGCTACGCAACAATTTATTTATATGGAAGTGGTCAGAATCAAATCTATGATGTGTCGAGTATAATAGTTAGTAATCCAGCCGTAACTATAATTAATGGAAATATCAGTGGGCATCAAATTCAATCTAATTTTGTTCAGGCAGTTGAAATTAGCGCCCCTATCTCAAATGCTTCAATCAGCGCGACTATAACAGTTAACTCTGATATAGCAACTACGCTTAAAAATAACTCAGCTAAAAGCTCAGGTACAAAATCTCTTGATCTAGCTCAGTTTAGCAATAGTATAGATGTTACCGTAATAGCAATCAATACAGGAGCAATCTTAACTAGCGGTTTGATTCCTCTAATTAATACTGCAACTACAACCAGTGGCAGCATGTTAATCCGCAATGAAGGAAATAAAAATGCAACAATAGGCAATATTACAGCTGAGACTGGCATCAGCAATCTGTCTGGTTGTAGCAATAGTCCTTTAGCTCCCAATGAAACTTGTCTCGTCAGTTTCAATGTAACTGAATCAGGTGGTAGCGCTGACATCACCGTACCTTATACTGGTGGCAGCGTAAGCATTGTTACTGCTAATGTTATTTGGTACAATGGTGCAGGATCTGCATTAGTAACAATATCAAGCTCTGAAAATCCGCTATCTTTTGCAGCAACAATTGGCGGGACTACTACTATCACAGTTACTAACATTGGCGGATATGCACTAAATAATATCAGCATCCCTGCACCAGTCGTAATAAGTGGCAGTGCTACAGCCTCTCTAGGCACTAATGATTGTGCAACTATAGACTCACTACCAATTGGCACCTCATGTGATTATGTTATTAATGTGAATGACAATCAAACAGATCTTGGCGCTCAAATCAATGCTGGTTTTGATGCTAGCTATGAAGCAACTGATGGGACTAAACCTTACGCTCAAACATTACCGATAACATATAACTCGACGTCGTATGGTGCAATAATTACCATTACTCCGGCCAATCCTAACTTAACAATTAGCGGAAATAATTTTGAATCAATGACTCAAGTTTTAACAATTAGTAATAATGGTAACCTACCAGCTAATATCACAAGAGTGCTAAGTGGTAATCCTTCATATCTGACTGAGAGTGCCACAACATGTGGCGCAAGTTTAGCGGCAGGAAGCTCGTGCACCAGCACTATTCAATTTGGTCCAACTTATAGTGCCGGAGGAGCAAACGGTTCAAGTAGCTATACAATTAATTACACTGCAGTGGGTCAGACTCCGTCTGGTAGTATAGTAAACAATATAGCATGGACAGTGCAAGGCTACGCGCAAAGTATCTCCTTAACTGCACTAGAATCATTTGGTGCCAGTAGTGGAAACGGTTTATCTGGAACACCATATCTTTTTAATGGCAATAGCTCTGATAGTAAGTTAATTAATTTAACTTATACCAACACGGGAACTAATTCACTCAAAATAACTGGAATTCAAAATAATAACTTAGTTTATGCTTGGACAATGCCGGGTGATGGTAATAGCTGTAAAAATAATAAAGTCTTACAACCTGGAGATACATGCAGTATCCAATTTGAAAATGTTTTATTTACAAATATTTTAGCTATCGGAGCATCGGTTGGAGCTAGCTATACTGAAAACATCACCGTACCAACGTTAATCTATCAGGATGATACTGATTCTAATATTCAATTTAATGCACAGCCAAATTTACCGACTGGTGGTACAACGATCTATGCACAGTCAAATCAAGCAACTCTGGCAAATACAATTACGGTTAATGAAGCAGGCACAGCCAACGAGAGTGTTACAATAAGCCAGCTTCTTGCCAATGCTACTGGCTATACCAATAATATTCTGGTTAGCACTAAAATGGAAAGCTATTTAATATCTGGTGTTTATTCCGGCGACTGTTCATCAAGTAGCAGCAATGGAATTCTTACCCAGTCATGTAATCTTAATGATAGTCAAGTTTCGGGTTCGGGAACTTATCTAGTTAATCAAACGCTGCTTAACCCTGGTAGTGATTTAACTTTAAGTGCGTTGTTTAGTACAAATGCATCGGCACAGGGCTTGGTCATTTCAATGAATCCAACCTATACAATAGCTAACCTAGGATCTATCGCATTGATTTACTATGCCTCAAATGGGGTTGTTGGCTATGATGGAAACCTCCTTGCTCAGGCGCAAGCTCGGGCAGCGTTGCCAAATCAACCTGCATTCACCGAAACAACCGGAGTTGCTGCAGCTGACTATCTATGCAATACCGATGAAAGTAAACCAGCATTACCAAGCAATGCATCCTATAAAGCAATAATTGGTGCTGAAAATGAACGTCAAGCTTGTTCTCAAGACTATATTGATACTCCATGCACTACTACAATAGATAATAATATTGATTGGGTAATGCACCCATTTACCAATTATATTAATACCCAAAATAAGATTATTTCTACGACCAATGGTGCAGGAATATTTACTTTTAACACCAATAACCCCATAGCTTTTCCACAACCTGGGTTGACAGATGGAAGAGTATGGACTGGTTTTGCTACCGGAGCATGGTATATTTCTTATGGTACTATATGCAATAACTGGACATCTAGCTCTGACAGTGGAGCTTTTGGTTTAATTGGTATTGATGACCTTGGAGGATTCCAAATTGCGGTGGACACTATGCTCTGTTCTGAGAAACAAGACTCGAATAGTTCTGTTAATGGTTTGTACTGTGTACAACAACTATAGTTTTGCGTAATACAACCAACACAGATAAAGGAAATTCATATAAAGAGGTTTCCTTTATCATAATTAAATTTAAAAGATAGAACGGTAACGTATAATGAACAGATTATTTAAATCCCATAAATCAAACTTCAAAATAATCTTGGCATCTTATGCTGCCACAATAGCGTTAAGTGGGTGCAATAGTGCCTCAGGTGCAAACTCTAGTAATTCACCTAGTCCGCAATCTAGTGGCTCTGTGCTGACTATTGACAGCGCGGGAGTAATTCCTGTGTTTGGGGCGTCTCCTACCTCTACTGTAATCTACGTGCATAATAATAGTGCAGCAGCGATTAATGGAATCAATTATACTTTAGACAATAATAGCCCAAGCAGTATCTCAAGGCAGCAAGATAATCTTGCGAGTATTGACGCTAGCCAGTGTACTGCTATAGCTGCGGGTCAAAATTGCGCACTTAAGATTACTACACCAAGTTTAAATGCACAACAAACTCAAGGTTCAATGTTACTCAAAGCTAATTACTCATTAGCTAATAAACCTAACTCATTTAGTCAGTTGATTAATTATGCACTTGTTGACTCAACATCAATGCAAACTAATGATGGAGTAAAATTTAAATCTGGGGCTACAATTTATAGCTACGGGAATTCAATTGGATATGCCACCCTATATTTATACGGAAGTGGCGCTAGGCAGAACTATATTATTTCAGATATTAGCGTAAATAAGCCATCTCTAAAATTTAATATGAATCTTAAGCAGCACACTATTATTGCTAATTCAGTACAGGCAATCGAAGTTAGTTCACCAATCATGTCTTCATCAATTGATGCAACTATAACAGTTCAATCAGTTTTAGTTAGTACAAATAGTTCTCACGAAATCAACGTAACAACTCATGATACTACCAATAAATCTTTATCAGATGCTCAATTTAGCAACACTACCAACGTGGCGGTTCAACCTGCTTCTGCAGGTGCGATTTTAACAACTGGTACACTTCCCCTAATTAATACAGTCAATGGAACTAGCGCAAGCATGTTAATCCAAAACTCAGGTAATCAAGATGCTGTAATTGGTAATATTAGCGCTGAGACTGGAATTAGTGGAATAAGTGGATGTAGCAATGTAACTTTGGCATCAGGTGATACCTGTACAATTAATTTCAACGTAACAGAGGCTGGTGGTAGTGCTAATATTACTATTCCATATACTGGAGGAAGCGCTAGTAGTGTAGCTGCTAATGTGACATGGTTTAATGGTGTTGGGGCAGCATTGGTTTCCGTCTCAATAGCTAATAATCCGCTGTCTTTTTCAGCTACCCTTGGTGCAACAACTCAAGTTACTGTCACTAATATTGGTGGTTACACGCTAAGCAGTATAACTATCCCAGCACCTATCGTATTACCGGGTGGACATGCAACAGCAACCGTGATTACCACCCAAGGATCTGACACGTGTACCGGACAAAAATTAGACCTTGGTGCATTTTGTAGTTACGTTGTTTCAGTTAACGACAACTTCACGGACTTAAATCAGCAAATAAATCTTGGTTTTAAAGCTAATTATGTGGGTAGTAATGGCACTACTAGCTATAGTAGAGTTATACCACTAACTTATAATTCAACTGCCTATGGTGCAATTATTGCCCTGTCATCACTCTCAAGCATGTCTATTAGTGGTGATAATATTGAGTCAGAAACTCAAAATTTAACCATTAGCAACAATGGTGCCGCCGATGCTACACTTAGCAGCATTGGCTTAGTTGATAATTCAGGATATTTACTTGCGAATAACGGTGACTGTGGGGCTTCACTAGCAGCAGGTAGTAGTTGTACGGCACAGATTAAGCTGGGTCCAGTATCTAGTTACCTTGAATCAAGTGGAGTGTCTAATTATGTGGTGAATTACGCTGCAGCTGGGCAAACTCCAGCTGGGGTTGAATCAACCAGCGTTGCTTGGAACGTTGCACCAGATTTGCCAAGCATTAATATGGTCGCAAGTGTCACCGGTTGTGCAAGTGGCGATGGTATAACTACGACTTGTATGGGTAATCCCACTGCAACAGGTGGTAGCTCAAGTAGTATTCAGGTGGTATTAACTTTTACTAATAGTAGCAGCGTAATTGCAGCAACTACAATTAGTTTACCTGAGAGTTCCAGCAGTCTATTTACGGTGCCAGGTTATAGCTTATTTAGTAATTCATGTACTAATGGCGCGGCGGCTAATAATGGAAGCTGTACAATCATTTATACTTTGCCAAGTAGTGCTACCACAACGGCATTTCAATCTAGCCTTAGTCGAGCTGATTTTGCGTATAATTATACTTATGGTGCTAGTGGTGAATTATCTGCATCAGGTACGAGTAATTTGACAACCATGATTGATGTGGTAATGCCAACTTTAGCCATAGAGTCAATTACTACTATTGTTAGAGGTGGGCAGAGTACGGCAACAATTATTTGGGGTAACTTGTATCAAGCAACTGTGCCCACTACCACCACTAGCGCTACTGAAAGTAATGGTAGTACAGCGGTAACAGGTTTGAGTAGCGCTACACCAGCGACTTGTGGCTCAGTTACAAGCAATACTGCAAGCTGCACGAGTGTGATTACTACTACGGACTCCACACCAGCTGGTACGGGTTATTTATTAAACGCCAGCGCTGCTGGTGACATAAATGCCACGCCTAGCTCATTTAATATTGTGTCAAATAATATTATTTTTGTAACAAGTGGCACTTGGAATGGGAATCTTGGTGGCTATTCTGGAGCAGATGCTAAATGTAATGCTGATGCGAATAAGCCTAGTGGAAGTGCAGCTGGTGCTGGAAAAACCTATAAGGCTTTATTGAGTGGAAACAATGCAACTACTACTGGTGTTACATATTATCGCACTGGTGGCATAACTCCAATTGCGGTGGCTACTGCTGGGAATTTGGTCGGATTCAGTAGTTTAGTTAATGCAATTAGTTCTGTTAGTACAACAGCTCCTTGGACTGGAGCGGTTAGTAATTGTACGACTTGGACATCATCGTCTTCTTCTCCCATACGTGGTTCCACTGCTACAAGTAATTCTAGTACTTCGGGTTGGTGGTCGTCATCCACAGTATTTTGTAATACTTCGCATACGCTGTATTGCGTGGCACAATAAGCATATTACCACCCTTAATTTATTTGTAATTAAAGCTGAAACTAAGGGTATCTTTAAAAATTTGTGAATTTTTAATGCGACGCACCAACCATCTATGCCAAGTGAATTGATGCATTTGGCTACAGATTTCCTACATATTTTGTGCAAAGCACAATAGTTTCAGCACCTCTCTTACATAAGAGCAAATTTAATTCAAAAAATTTAATTCACCACTTGCTCGCTTATAGTAGAATATTGAAAGAGCCCACGACAAACACAGAGCAGTTTGCCGACTAATTTCTTGAATTAATTATTTTAACCAACAAGCTAGCCTGTTAGTTGTATTAATTTTATTGGAGTACGCAGATGTCAAATCGTGAACAGCAAATCGCCGCCCTACAACAAGATTGGGATAATAATCCGCGCTGGGCAGGAATCAAACGCAATTATAGCGCTGAAGATGTAGTACGCTTACGCGGGTCTCTAGCCGTTGAGCATACTATTGCTAAAACTGGCGCAATTAAATTATGGAATTTAGTTAACAATGAACCGTTCATCAATGCTCTTGGTGCGTTGACTGGTAACCAAGCAATGCAACAGGTCAAAGCCGGATTAAAAGCAATTTATTTATCAGGCTGGCAAGTAGCTGGAGATGCCAATGTTGCGGGTGAAATGTATCCCGATCAATCGCTTTATCCTGCAAACTCTGTACCATTAGTCGTAAAAAGAATTAACAACACCCTGACTCGTGCTGATCAAATTCAATGGTCAGAAGGTAAAAATGATGTTGACTACTTTGCACCGATTGTAGCCGATGCTGAAGCTGGCTTTGGTGGTGTATTAAATGCTTTTGAATTAATGAAAGCAATGATTGAAGCTGGTGCATCAGGCGTGCATTTCGAAGATCAATTAGCTTCAGTTAAAAAATGCGGACACATGGGCGGAAAAGTATTAGTTCCAACGCGTGAAGCAGTTGAAAAATTAAACGCAGCACGTTTGGCTGCAGATATAATGGGTGTGCCAACTCTGATCGTAGCACGTACTGATGCTGAAGCTGCAGATTTATTAACCTCTGATGTAGATGTTAATGATAAACCATTTTTAACTGGTGAACGCACCGTTGAAGGTTTCTTCAAAACTAAACCAGGTTTACAACAAGCAATCTCGCGTGGTTTGGCCTATGCACCATATGCAGATTTAGTGTGGTGTGAAACTGGTAAACCCGATTTAGCTTATGCCAAAGCATTTGCGGATGCAATCCATACTCAATTCCCGGGTAAATTATTAGCGTATAACTGCTCGCCATCGTTTAACTGGAAGAAAAATTTAGATGATGCAACGATTGCTAAATTCCAAACTGAACTAGGTAAAATGGGTTATAAATTCCAATTTATTACTTTAGCAGGATTCCACTCATTAAATTACAGTATGTTTAATTTGGCACATGGCTATGCACGTAGTCAAATGTCAGCGTTTGTTGAATTGCAAGAAGCAGAATTTGCAGCAGCTGAAAAAGGCTTTACTGCTGTTAAACATCAACGTGAAGTTGGAACTGGTTATTTTGATGCTGTAACTCAAGCAATTCAACAAGGACAGTCTTCAACTACCGCATTACATGGTTCGACGGAAGATGAGCAGTTCTTTGAAGCTAAACATTAATACTCATCGTCTTTGAACCTTGGACTTTGTCGTGATCTCAAAAAAGACTCGTCATGTACTTGTATGTACGCATCCTCGTCTTTTTTATCGACACTTCGCGCCCAAGAATCAAATACTTCGAGTAACAAGCTTTACATTAATGTTGGAATTTTAAATTATGAATACCGTTGGTGAATCTTGCCAGCGGTATTTTTATTAAAGAAGATAAAGGATAAAAACTATGACTTCAATCAAACTACCTCACGGTATGGAAATTAATGCACCTATTAGTAGCGACTATGCCAAAATTCTAACTCCAGAGGCATTGGAGCTAGTTGCTAAATTAAGCCGCAAATTTGAGCCACGCCGTCAAGAGCTATTAGCCGCACGGGTTATCCGTGCCAAAGAGCTAGATGATGGTGCATTACCGGATTTTTTACCTGAAACCAAATCAATCCGTGAAAGCAACTGGACAATTGCACCGATTCCTCAAGCATTAGAATGCCGTCGCGTGGAAATAACTGGTCCGGTTGAACGCAAGATGGTAATTAATGCGCTTAATTCGGGTGCTGATAGCTATATGACGGATTTCGAAGATTCAAATACACCAAACTGGGATAATCAAATCACTGGGCAACTCAATATGATTGAAGCAGTGCGTAAAACAATTAGCCTAGAACAAAACGGTAAAACCTATAAACTTAACGATAAAACGGCAACTCTGGTAGTTCGCCCGCGTGGCTGGCATTTAGATGAAAAACATGTCATAGTCGATGGTAAACGTGTTTCGGGTGGTATCTTTGATTTTGCCTTATTCATGTACCATAATGCCAAAGAACAACTGGCACGTGGCGCAGGACCGTATTTCTATCTACCGAAAATGGAATCTCATCTTGAAGCGCGCTTGTGGAATGATATTTTCATTATGACCCAGCAAGAATTAGGGATTCCGCAAGGCAGCATCAAAGCAACGGTATTAATTGAGACGATTTTAGCCGCCTTTGAAATGGATGAAATTCTCTATGAATTACGCGAACATTCATCAGGACTAAATGCCGGGCGCTGGGATTATATTTTTAGCGGAATCAAAAAATTTAAGCTTAATAAAGATTTTTGTTTGGCAGATCGCGCTAAAGTTACCATGACTTCACCATTTATGCGTGCGTATGCCCTGCTCTTGCTTAAAACCTGCCATAAGCGTAATGCACCAGCAATCGGTGGAATGGCTGCGTTGATTCCGATTAAAAACGACCCAGAGAAAAATGAAATCGCAATGGCAGGAGTTCGTTCGGACAAAGCACGTGATGCAACTGATGGCTATGATGGTGGTTGGGTAGCACATCCTGGATTAGTTGAATTAGCAATGACAGAATTTACCAAAGTGCTCGGTGATAAACCAAATCAGATTGCCAAAAAACGTGATGATGTGGTGGTAACTGCAGCAGAATTACTTGAATTTAAACCAGAGACTCCAATTACTGAAGCTGGACTTCGCTATAATATCAACGTCGGGATTCATTATTTAGGTTCGTGGTTGGCTGGTAATGGTTGCGTACCAATTCACAATCTAATGGAAGATGCGGCAACGGCAGAAATTAGTCGTTCGCAAGTATGGCAATGGATTCGTTCACCAAAAGGTGTTTTGGAAGATGGGCGCAAGGTAACGGCAGATATGGTACGTGCAATGATTCCAGAGGAATTAGCTAAAGTAAAAACCGTTGTTGGTGGTGGTAGTACTTATGATCGCGCCGCTGTGATTTTTGAGGAAATGTCAACTTCTGCAACTTTTGCTGAATTTTTGACATTGCCATTATACGAAGAAATTTAATCAATACTCATCATCTTTGAATCTTGGACATTGTTGGATTTCAAAAAAGACTCCTTATCTAGCTCTCCTACACTGCGTCGTCTTTTTATCAATCCTTCGCTCTAGAGAATCAAATACTACGAGTATATTTGAACATCACGCCCCCAATAAGATAGGATTTTCTGTTAAAATAGCGCCTAATCTAAATTTATAAAAAAGGATAATCAATGTTTGATAAAGGTCAATTAGCCGGCTTAATGAAAAAAGCTCAAGAGATGCAAAAAAACCTGGAAAAAGCTCAAGAAGAAGTTTCACGTTTAGAAGTTGAAGGCGAATCTGGTGCTGGAATGGTTAAAGTTATCATGACTGGAAAACACGATCTAAAAAAAGTTACGATAGACGAAAGCGTGATGGATGACAAGGAAATGTTAGAAGACTTAATTGCTGCTGCCGTTAACGATGCTAATCGTAAAGTCGAAGAGCAATCACAAGCCAAAATGGGTAGTGCAACCGCTGGTATGCCTGCTATGCCTGGCGGATTTAAGTTCCCATTCTAAATATCCCACAAAATAACCCAGCTAAAAACTTATCTGGGTTATTTTTAAGTTACATCTATACTTGCAATATTTGATTCTTGGACGCAAAGGATTGATAAAAAGACGACGCAGTGTAGTTAGAACTATAGCTATACGTTTATCCCAACCTGAGTAATTGCTTTAGCTGCAGATATTATGGAACAATTTAATTCCGCAGAATAAATTAATTACTGTGCCTACCATTTACTTTTACTAAATCAATCATGATTAAACTGTACTGATATTTATTAGAACTCAACATTGCCGGAATAAATTTAGTCATTTCCAACTCGTTAAACCTAGCTAATTTTTCATAATTATAACTCTCTAATTGGGATAGATTATCATTTTTGATTGCAAGATAATATGGATAATTATTTGGTAGTGGCAAATGCGCTTCCGCTACGGGTAGCTCAGAATGAAACTCCAGATTATTTATCAATCCCGGAACTTCTAGATTATATACTGTCGCCGCTGGTTTATCTTTCAAATACTGAGCAATATTATACCCTGCATCATAACTACGGTAGACAAAAGCATTAACCAGCATCAGCACGATAAAACTCGAAGCCACTGCCAAAGCTGGCAAAGTTAAAATCCATTTCGCCACTGAGATTTTACTCCGCTGGAAAATACAATACCCCAAAATTAGAGTCGGAATCAATGCGCTGATGATTAACCAACTGCCTCTAAAAAAGAAGATACTTATCGCAAGGCTCAAACACAAAATAATGAATGTTAATCCTTGCTGAATTTTGCTAATCACAGCTAACTTAGGAGCTTGGTTAAGTATATAATTTGCGACCATAATCGCGGCAAATGGCATAATAATATTGGTATAATGATCGAGCTGAAACTTGGTCGCGCTAAACATGATAAATGTCAGCCAAAAGCCACTTTGCAGATAAAGAGATGCTGCTCGTTGCGTTGCGTTCTCAGTTTTAAAGCGACGCCATGCGGCAAAGATACTGCCAATAAACAGCAAAGACCACGGCAAAAATGCCCATAAAAAAGTATGAACAAAAAAGCCCGGATTACCATGATTATTAACAATTGGACCACTATTAAAAAAGCGTCCAAACTGACTCCCCCAGAAAAACCAACTAATTCCTGATACCTGCTGTTGTCCAAAAACGAGTTTTTCAGGATGAAGATCAAACTGGACATAGAGACAGATTAACTCAGGTAGAGCTGCCAGTAAACTCAGAGCATAAGCCAGCAACCATTTAGGTTGTATTATTTTGCGCAATTCACCACTATATAGCCACATCGCGACTAAACCGCTAAAAATCGTTACAACGATAAATAAGCCTTTAGTCATTAAAGCAAGCCCGGTAAATAGACTGGCTAACAACAGATTTTTTATACCATCGACGCGATCATAACGCAAATAATAGTAACAGGCTGGAACAATCTCGCCTAACAGAAAAGCTTCAGCCCGAATATCCATACTGGAGAGCAATAAATGCAAGCTGCTGACATAAATCAATGCTGCAGCAATTCCAGTTGCTTCTGAATAGAGCACTTTTCCCAGACGGTAGGTATAGATAGCACCAACACAATGAAAAATAAATCCCGGTAGTACATAGGCAAAAGCAGAAATACCAAAAATCTTAAATGATAACGCGGTTAGCCAAAATGGTAGATGCGGCTTATCTAACCAATCCTGACTAGCATAGTAGAGATTTAGCCAATCATGATTGCTTACCATCGTCTTACTAATAACCGCATAGAAATAAGCATCATTACTATTCAACACCGGGGAAAACATTCCACAAGCATTAATCAGTAAGAGTAAAATAATCAAGCACCACCAAGAGCGATTCAGATTAAGAGCTAATTGTCCAGTCATTGATTAATCAAGAAAGGAAATAATTTGCCAGTTATTTTCCAGCGCAATTTGCCGTAATTTTTCATCTGGATCAACGGCAATTGGATCATCAACCTGCTCTAGTAACGGTAAATCATTATGTGAATCCGAGTAAAAAACATAATGGAGCGGATTGTAATTATTTTTGCTAAGCCATTCTTCCAAATGAACCAATTTCCCACGTCCCATGCATGGCTCAAGCTCAACCTCGCCAGTATATTCACCAACCTCATCCCGCTTACCACGCCCGGCAATCAAAGCATCCACACCAAAGAAATCAGCGATTGGACGGGCAATATCTTCAATAGTTGCAGTAATAATTACCACATAATCACCGTCTTGTTTATGCCGCTCAACATAACGTTGGGCCGACTCAGTTATCAGTGGACGAATTTTATGCGTAAAAAAACCTTGCAATAAATCATTGCGTTCGCGAGCGTGTAAACTTTTCAATAACTCTAGCTCAAAGCGGTATGCCGCCTCAACATCCAGCGTACCATTCTGATAATCTTGCAAAAAAGCTGCTCGTTGCTGCACTTTATTCGGAGCTAATAAATTTTGTTCACTAAGAAACTCTGCCCATAAAGTTCCGCTATCACACGGCACTAATGTATGATCCATATCAAATAAAACTAAGCGCATTTATCTATCTTTTCTAAAAAATTTGCACAATTATAGCATATTTGGCTATTGTGACTATTAAGATGAGCGTTGTTTATCAACCCGAAATAGAAATGTCACTTAGCTGAAATAGAAATGTCACCACCATAGTAATATCTAAGGTGTAAAAT